>DASYAQ010000064.1:0-14111 GCA_036501225.1 Caulobacteraceae bacterium
CGGGGGTTCGGCCTTGGCCTCGGCGGCGCGGGATTCGAGCGCGGCCAGCGCATCGCCCTTGGTGATCCGTCCGTCCTTGCCGGTGCCGGCGATCGCCGCCGGATCGAGCTTGTTTTCCTGCACGATCCGCTCGGCCGACGGCGCCAGGATCGGCGCGGAGGTTGCAACGGCCGCCGCGGCGGGCTGCGCCGTCTGGGCGGGCGCGGGCTTGACCCCGGAGATCGAGGTGGGGACGGCCGCGGCCCGCGGTTCAGCCGCGCCGGCGGGCGCCGCGGCGACGGCGGACTCGGCCTTGGGGGCTTCGGCCTTCGACGCCGGCGCGGCCGCCGGCTTGGCGGCGGCGGGAGCCGCGGCGGCCGCGGCGCCGGCGGTGACCCGGCCCAGCACGGCGCCCGGCTCGACGGTCTCGCCCTCGGCGGCGGCGATTTCGCTCAGCACGCCGTCTTCCGGCGCGACCACCTCCAGCGAAACCTTGTCGGTCTCCAGTTCGACCAGGACCTCGTCCTTCCTGACCGGCTCGCCCGCCTGCTTGGTCCAGCGGGCCACGGTCGCCTCGGTGACGGATTCACCGAGCGCCGGGGTCATGATGTCGGTCATGGCGAACTTACTCCTTGGTCGCGGTTCAGGCCGCGAAAGCCTCGGCCAGGAAAGCCTTCAGCTCCTTGGTGTGCCGGCTCATCAGCCCGGCCGCCGTCGAGGCCGAGGCCGGCCGGCCGACGTAGCGCGCCCGTTTGGCGGCGATCTGCAGCCGCGCCAGGGTCAGCTCCATCCACGGGTCGACGAAGGTCCAGCCGCCCATGTTCTTCGGCTCTTCCTGGCACCAGACCAGCTCGGCGGTCTTGAAGCGGGCCAGCTCGGTCATCAGCGAGCGCATCGGCCAGGGATAGAACTGCTCCAGGCGCAGGATATAGACGTCGTCGGCCGCCGCCTCCTCGCGCGCGTCCAGGAGGTCGTAATAGACCTTGCCCGAGCAGACGATCACCCGGCGGATCTGGTCGTCGGGCTTCAGCCGGATGGTGGTCAGTTCGGGATTGTGCTCGGCGTCGTCCCAAAGCACGCGGTGGAAGGAGGAGCCCTCGGCCAGCTCGGCCAGGCTGGAGATCGCCTTCTTGTGCCGCAAAAGCGACTTGGGCGTCATCACCACCAGGGGTTTGCGGAACTCACGGTGCATCTGCCGGCGCAGGGCGTGGAAATAGTTGGCCGGGGTCGAGCAGTTGAGCACCTGCAGATTGTCCTCGGCGCAGAGCTGCAGATAGCGCTCCAGGCGGGCGGACGAGTGCTCCGGACCCTGACCTTCGTAGCCGTGCGGCAAAAGCATGACGAGGCCGGACATGCGCAGCCACTTGCGTTCGCCCGACGAGATGAACTGGTCGATGACCACCTGGGCGCCGTTGGCGAAGTCGCCGAACTGCGCCTCCCAGATGGTCAGCGTGTTGGGATCGGCCAGCGAGTAGCCGTATTCGAACCCCAGAACCGCCTCTTCCGACAGCGCCGAATCGATGCCCTCGAACGGCGCCTGGCCGGCGCGGATGTTGTTCAGCGGCGTATAGTGTTCTTCCGTGACCTGATCGATGATGTCGCTGTGCCGCTGCACAAAGGTGCCGCGCACGCTGTCCTGGCCGGACAGCCGCACCGGATAGGCCTCGTCGAGCAGGCTGCCGAAGGCCAGCTCCTCCGCCGTGGCCCAGTCGAGACCCTTGCCGCTCTCGATGGCCTCACGGCGGTGCTCGATCACCCGCTGCACCGTCTTGTGCACGTTCAGCCGCGACGGCAGGGCGGTGAGCTTCAGCCCGATGTCGCGCAGACGCTGCAGCGGCACGGCGGTCTGGCCGCGGCGGTCGTCGCCGTTGGCGGTGGCCATTTGCGACCACTTTCCGTCCAGCCAGTCGGCCTTGTCGGCGGCGTAGGTCTTGCCGGCCTCGAACTCACGATCGAGGAAGGCCGAGGCCTCGGCGACCCAGGTGTCGACCTCGGCCTGGGTGACCACGCCCTCGGCGACCAGACGCGCGCCATAGAGTTCGCGCGTGGACGGATGGTCCTTGATCTTGGCGTACATCAGGGGCTGGGTCATGGTCGGATCGTCGCCTTCGTTGTGACCGAAGCGGCGATAGCAGAACATGTCGATGACCACGTCCTTCGAGAACTGCTGGCGATATTCGGTAGCCACCTTGGCGGCGTAGACCACGGCTTCCGGGTCGTCGCCATTGGCGTGGAAGATCGGCGCCTCGACCATCAGGGCCGAATCCGACGGATACGGACTGGAACGCGAATAGCGCGGGCTGGTGGTGAAGCCGATCTGGTTGTTGACGATGTAGTGCAGCGTGCCGCCGGCGCGGTAGCCTTTCAGACCCATCAGCGCGAAGCATTCGGCGATGACGCCCTGGCCGGCGAAGGCCGCGTCACCGTGCATGAGCAGCGGCAGGACGTGGCTGCGCCCGGCGGTGGGCTCCTCGCGCAGCAGGAAGGCCTGCTTGGCGCGCGCCTTGCCGATCACCACCGGATTGACGATCTCCAGGTGCGAGGGGTTGGCGGTCAGCGACAGGTGGACGTTGTTGTTGTCGAAGGCGCGGTCGGACGAGGCGCCCAGGTGGTATTTGACGTCGCCGGAGCCCTCGATGTCCGACGGCAGGGACGAGCCGCCCTGAAACTCGTGGAAGATGACGTGGTAGGGCTTGCCCATCACCGCGGCGAGTACGTTCAGCCGGCCGCGGTGCGGCATGCCGATGACGATGTCCTGCACGCCCAGCGCGCCGCCGCGCTTGATGATCTGCTCCATGGCCGGGACCAGGGCCTCGGCCCCGTCGAGGCCGAACCGCTTGGTGCCCGGGAAGCGCTTGGCCAGGAAGCGCTCGAAGCTCTCGCTTTCGATCAGCTTCTTGAAGATGGCGATCTTGCCCTCGCGGGTGAAGACGATCTCCTTGTCGCGCCCCTCGATGCGCTGCTGCAGCCAGGCCTTCTCGTCGGGATTGGAGATGTGCATGTACTGCACGCCGACATTGCCGCAGTAGGTGCGCTGCAGGATGGTGTGGATCTCGCGGATGGTCGAGGTCTCGAGGCCCAGCACATAGTCGAGGAAGATCGGCCGGTCGTAATCGCTCTCGGCGAAGCCGTAGGAGGCGGGATCGAGTTCGCTGGCGTCCTCGCGCTCGGCCAGGCCGAGCGGATCGAGATTGGCCGCCAGGTGGCCGCGCATGCGATAGGCGCGGATCATCATGATGGCGCGCAGCGAATCCAGCGTCGCCGCCCGCACCGCGTCGGCGCTGATCCCGGGCTGGCGCTCGGTGATGCGGCTGGCGATCTTGGCCTCGACCGCCGGCCATAGGCCATCGATCGCCGACACCCAGTCGGGGCGGGATTCGCGCGCTTGCGGCGGGGTCCAGGCGGGTCCCTCGACGGCGCGCTTCACCGCGTCGGTCTGGTCGTGCAGCGAGGTGAAGAAGGCGCGCCACGAGGGCTCGACGGAATTGGGGTCCGCCGCCCAGCGGGCATAGAGGTCCTCAACGAAGGCGCCATTGCCGCCGTAGAGGAATGAGGTCTCGCTCAGGACCTGGTTCAGCCGCCCAGGGGCGAGACTGGAATCGTCAGCCATTGTCTCCGTTCCCGGCGGATCCGCCGCGGAGCTTCTACTAAGCCGAGCGCGGACCGCCCATTACGCTTGTTTCGCTGTTCAGGCGCCTTTCAGCACCTCTACCAGGGTTTCACCCAGAGCGGCGGGCGAAGGCGATACTCTGATCCCGGCCGACTCCATGGCCGCGATCTTGTCCTCCGCGCCGCCCTTACCGCCCGAAATAATGGCGCCCGCATGGCCCATCCGGCGGCCAGGCGGCGCGGTGCGCCCGGCGATGAAACCGACCATCGGTTTCTTAACTTTGGAATGCTTAATGAACTCAGCCGCATCCTCTTCGGCGGAGCCGCCGATTTCGCCGATCATGACGATCGACTGGGTCTCGTCGTCGGCCAGGAACATTTCCAGGATCTCGATGAACTCGGCGCCCTTGACCGGGTCGCCGCCGATGCCCACCGCCGTCGATTGGCCCAGCCCCACATTGGTTGTCTGAAACACGGCCTCATAGGTAAGCGTGCCGGAGCGCGAAACAACGCCGACCGAGCCCTTCTTGAAGATGTTGCCCGGCATGATGCCGATCTTGCATTGGTTGGGGGTCAGCACGCCCGGGCAGTTCGGCCCGATCAGCCGCGATTTCGAACCGCTCAGCGAGCGCTTGACCTTAACCATGTCGGCCACCGGAATACCCTCGGTGATGCAGACGATCAGCGCCACCTCGGCGTCGATCGCCTCCAATATGGCGTCGGCGGCGAAGGCCGGCGGCACATACATGACGCTGGCGGTCGCCCCGGTCATGTGCACCGCCTCGGCGACCGTGTCGTAGACCGGCAGGCCCAGATGGATCATGCCGCCCTTGCCCGGCGACGTGCCGCCGACCATCTGCGTCCCATAGGCGATGGCCTGCTCGGAATGGAAGGTGCCCTGGGCGCCGGTAATGCCCTGGCAGATCACCTTGGTCGACTTGTCGATGAGAATGGACATCTAGGCTCGCACTTCTGAAATGAGGTCGGCGGTCGGATGGATCGGTGGCGACATCAGCCGCGCACGGCCTTGACGATCTTCTCGGCCCCGTCGGCCAGGTCGTTGGCGGCGATGACGTTCAGGCCGCTCTCGCGGATGATGGTCTTGCCGAGCTCGACATTGGTGCCTTCCAGCCGCACCACCAGCGGCACCGTCAGGCCCATCTCCTTGACCGCCTCGACCACGCCCTCGGCGATGATGTCGCAGCGCATGATGCCGCCGAAGATGTTGACCAGGATGCCTTTGACGTTCGGGTCGGCGGTGATGATCTTGAACGCCGCCGCCACCTTCTCCTTCGAGGCGCCGCCGCCGACGTCGAGGAAGTTGGCCGGCGCCGCGCCATAGAGGCGGATGATGTCCATGGTCGCCATGGCCAGGCCCGCGCCGTTGACCATGCAGCCGATCTCGCCGTCGAGGGCGATATAGGAGAGGTCGTATTTCGACGCCTCGATCTCCTTGGCGTCCTCCTCGGTCTCGTCGCGCAGGGCGCGGATGTCGTCATGGCGATAGAGGGCGTTGTCGTCGAAGCTGATCTTGGCGTCGAGCACCACCAGCTTGTCGTCGCCGGTGACGATCAGTGGGTTGATCTCCAGAAGGCTCATGTCGGTCTCGACAAAGGCCTTGTAGAGCGCCGGCAGCAGGCTGCGCGCCTGCTTGGCGGTCTCGCCGGTCAGGTTCAGCGCCTTGGCGAGCGCCAGCGCGTGGTGCGGGAAGACGCCGGTGGCCGGATCGATGGCGAAGGTGACGATCTTCTCAGGCGTCGAGTGCGCCACTTCCTCGATATCCATGCCGCCCTCGGTGGAGGCGACCACGGCAACGCGGCTGGTCTCGCGGTCGACCAGCAGCGAGAGGTAGAGTTCGCGGGCGATATCGGCGCCTTCTTCGATGTACAGGCGGCTGACCAGCTTGCCCTTCGGCCCCGTCTGGTGGGTGACCAGGGTCATGCCCAGCATGGCGTCGGCCATGGAACGCACCTCGTCGAGCGACCTGGCGATCTTGACGCCGCCGCCCTTGCCGCGGCCGCCGGCATGGATCTGCGCCTTGACCACCCAGACCGGTCCGCCGAGCTTTTCCGCCGCCTGCACCGCCTCATCGACCGAAAAGGCCGCGAAGCCGCGGGGCACGGGAACGCCAAACTCTTTCAGGACCGCCTTGGCCTGGTGCTCGTGGATGTTCATGGGAAAAGGCGGCCCTTTCAGGTCTGCCCCGCCAATCGCGAGGACGCCGGGCCTTATAGGCGTTGAGTGTGACAGGCCGCAACGGCGCGCGGACGGCTCCATCCAAGATCAGCGCTGGAGGGGCCGAGAGCGGTCGCGAGCTTGGCGTCGCTTCAGCCGGTTGCACGAGGGCCGCGAAGCTCCCGCGCCAGAGTCTCGACCAGCTTCGCGGCCGGCATGGCGCGCGCGAGCGCGGCGCCCTGGCCGGCCCATTGCGCCCCGAAGCCGCCGTCGCCCTTGGCCCTGGCGGCGGCGGCGAGGGCTTTGCCGGCGTCATAGACGATCGGATAGTCGGGCATTTCCACGCCCCTCAGCGCTCCATCCTTCAGGGCGGTGAAGGCGTTCGGCAGGCAGCGCGCCGGACGACCGGAGATCAGCGCCGTCATCTCGGTGGACGCCGCGCCGGGCCCGAAGAGGGCGTCGCGATAGGCCCGGTCGGCGCTGGACTCCGGACAGCCGACGAAGGCCGTGCCGAGCTGCGCGGCCTCGGCCCCGAGGTCCAGCATGGCCGCGATGGCGGCGCCGTCCATCAGGCCGCCGGCGGCGATCACCGGAATGGCGATCCTGTCGACCAGCAGTCGGGTCAGCGCGGTGACGCCCAGCTGGCTGTCGGGCGCCGCCGGATCGAACATGCCGCGATGGCCGCCGGCCTCGTAGCCCTGGGCCACGATGGCGTCGACCCCGGCGGCGACCGCCTGTTCGGCCTCTGCGAGACCGGTGGCCGACGAGAACAGCACGATGCCGGCCGCCTTCAGACGCGCGATCGTCCGGGCCGGTGGCAGGCCGAAGTGGAAACTGACCACCGCCGGCCGGGTCTCCACCAACAAGTCCAGCATCGCCGGGTCGGCGAGGAAGCTGGTGTAGATCTCGTGCAACGCCAAGGGCGGCTCGGCGTCGAAGCGTTGGAACACGGGCTTCAGCGCCTCCAGCCAGGCGCGCTCGCGGTGCGGGTCGGCCTTGGCGGGCCGGTGAACGAAGACGTTGACGTTGAACGGCAGGCCGGTGAGCCTTTTCAGGCTCTCGATCATCTCCCGCGCGCCGGCCGCGCTCACCGCGCCGACGCCGATGGAGCCCAGGGCCCCGGCATTGCAGACGGCCGCGGCCATGGCCGGGGTCGAGGTTCCGGCCATGGGGGCCTGGACGATCGGCAGATCGACGCCGATCCGCTTCAGCAGGCTGGGCATGATCGGTTCAGCCCCGCGCGCCCACCGCCGCCGTTGCGCGGCGCTCCAGCTTGCCCCAGCCGACGCGGGGACCGCGGACGGCGGTGACCACGGCCTTGACCACCACGTAGTACATCAGCTGGCGATAGCCGAACCGCTGCACCGGAATCCACGGCGTATCCGACCAGGGCGCGCGCTTTTCCAGCGCCATGCCAAGGGCCGCGGCCGAAAGGTCGACGAAGATGAAGATGGCCCAATAGAGCAGGGCCTCGACCAGCTTGTCGTTGCCAGCCTCCACCCCGTGGAAGAAGTGGTCGATCCCGGCCGAGACCAGGCTCCAGACCACCCCCAGATCGACCAGCGGCGCGGCGGTGGCGAGGATGATCTGGAACAGCCAGATCTGCGGCAGGGCGACGAAGCCGAGCACCGGGTGCTTGCGGCTGAAGGTCGCCGCGCGATGCTTCCAGATGCATTGCAGCGTGCCGAACGACCAGCGGAAGCGTTGCTTGAGAAGGCCGGCCACCGTCTCCGGCGCCTCGGTATAGGCGCGCGCATCGGGATCGAACTCGATGCGCCAGCCGGCGATCTGGGCGGCGATGGTCAGGTCCTGGTCCTCGGCCAAGGTGTCGGACGGATAGCCGCCCAGCGTCTCCAGGACGGAACGGCGCCACGCCCCGACCGCGCCCGGCACCACCGTCACCGCGCCCAGGGCCGCCAGCGCCCGCCGCTCCAGGTTCTGCGCCGTGACATATTCCAGCGCCTGCCAGCGGGTGATCAGGTTGCGCCGGTTGCCGACCAGGGCGTTACCGGCCACCGCGCCAACCTTGGGATCGACGAACCAGCGCGCCAGCCGGGCGATGGTGTTGGGCGGAAACAGCGTGTCGGCGTCGAGCGCCACAACGATCTCGCCATGCACCTGGTCGAGGCCGCGGTTGAGCGCCAGCGCCTTGCCGGCATTGGCGAAGCTGAGCAGGCGCACGCGCGGATCGCCGCCGAAGTGGGTGCGCACCTCTTTGGCGGTGCCGTCGGTCGAGCCGTCGTTGAGCACGATCACCTCCAGCCTGGACCAGTTGGATTCCAGGATGCGGCTGACCGACGCGACGATGACCTTCTCTTCGTTGAAACAGGGGATCAAAACGCTGACCAGGGGCCCGGTCTCCGGGTCCAGGTTCGCCGGCAGTCGCCGCGCCTCACGCAGGCGATGGGTGATGCCGAGCACGGCCAGGAAGACCAGCCGCAACACCCCGAGCACGATGGCGCTGATGAACAGGGCGTTCAGCGCCACATTGATCTCGCGGAAGATACCGAAGCCGATGCGATCCAGCGTCAGCTCCAGCCAGTTGCGGTTGGTGGGCGGCATGGCCTGGTCCGGCGTCATGCCCATCAGCTGCGGCACGCTGACCAGGCGGTAGCCGTGGGCGCGCAACTGGTCGATCAGGGTGGGCAGGGCCTCGACCGTGTGGGCGCGGTTGCCGCCGGAATCGTGCAGCAGGACGATGGAGGAATGGCCCGTCTCCGGGTCGTCCCGCGCCACTCCGTCCAGCACGCTCTGCACGATCGCCGAGGCCGCCGGCCGCTTCCAGTCGCCCGGATCGATGCGCAGGCCGACGATCAGGTAGCCGAGCTTCTGCACCGTCACCAGGGGATTGACCTCGGCCGGCGTGCTGGGTTCGGCGTCTCCGAAATAGGGTGGACGGAACAGGCGGAAATCCTTGCCGGAGATCACCTCGAACAGGCGCTGGTTGGCGTTCAGCTGCACGTCGACCAGGCTGGGCGGCAAGAGCGAAATATCCGGATGGGTATAGGTGTGGCTGCCAACCACCATGCCGTCGCGCACCTCGCGGCTGACCAGGCCAGGATGGGCCTGCATGTTCTCGCCAACCAGGAAGAAGGTGGCCGGGGCCTGCTTGTCCTCGAGAATCTTCAGGATCTTCGGAGTCCAGCGCGAGTCCGGCCCATCGTCGAAGGTCAGCGCCACCCAGCCGGGGTGCGCGCCATAGCGGTCGATGATGTAGGAGGTCGGCAGCTGGTCGTAGTGCTCGTCGGCGATCAGGCCGGTGTCGGGATCGAAGGTGAGCGTGCGCTTGCCGGGCTTCGGCGTCGCGGTGACGCGGAGGATTTCGCCGGTGCCGTTGAAATCGACCGAACCGCCCGGCGCCAGGTTGATCAGCCCGGCGGCGGAAATATCGCCATAGGGCTTGCCGAACAGGCTCCAGACCCCCGGATCTTCCGAGCCCAGCCGCCACAGGCCATAGCCGCGCACATGCCAGGGATCGGTGACCTTGATCTGGTTGAAGGTGGTGGTGGCGTCGAGGAACCAGACATCGTGCTTGCGCCCGTCCTCGTCGATATAGCCGAAGTGCGGATTCAACGCGTTGTCGTCCATGTCGATGTCGACTTCGCTGTCGTTGGCGGTCTGGATCGCCTCATGGAAGGTGACGGCGTCCGCCCGGCCCTGGCCTGACGCGTCCGACTTGGTCCAGTCGTAGCCGTAAGCCCCGAAGGCCACGATCGTATGGGACGGATCGAGCATGGAGAGCCGCGAGTTCAGGTATTTCTCGAACCAGTCCTCGCCGGCCGTCGGCCCCGACTCGCCGGTCATCCAGTGTTCGTCGTAGGCCATCAGGATCAGGGTGTCGGAATTGGCCTGCAGCGCCTTCAGCGGCCAGTCGTCATCGTCGAACGGGGCGGTGACCCAGACCTCCAGGCCGAGCGGCTTCAAGGCCGCGCGCGCCTTGGCGAGCAGGGCCGGATAGGCCTTGACCGCGTTCGGCGACATGTTCTCCAGGTCGAAGACATAGCCGGCGTAGCCGTGCGCCTGCGCCTGGGCGACCAGGTTGGCGACCAGCTTGTCCTGGGCGGCGGGACGCAGCAGCAGACCATCGGCGAGCGCGGTGTCGAACAGTTCGGCATGGGCGTTGTGGATGACCGGCAGCACCGCCGGCGGATGCGGCTGGCTGGCGATCAGGGCGACGGCCTGCGGGTCGTCGGTGATATCGAGGTCGCCGGTGGCGTCTTTCAGCGCGAACCACTGCGGCGCCACCACATCGAGTTGGCCGATGTGCTGGGTGAGCGAAGCGCGGGAATCCGGGTCCCAGCTGACATAGAAGCCGACGGTGAGCGCCTTCAGCGCGCGGTTGGAACCCGGCGCGCGGGGGCGGCCGATGTGGGTCCAGGCCGGCTTGCCCTTCAGCCGCCTGACGTTTTCCACGTGCAGGGCCTGATAGGCGCGCGGGTCGCGCAGTTGCACGTCGGGCAGCCGCGGCGCCAGCGCCAGCGTGATCAGGAAGCCGGCGACGATGGCGGCCAGCAGCGACAGCATAAGGCCGCCGAACTGCCCCGCCCGCCGACCGCGGCGGCCCGACGGGTCATGGAAGACGAAGGGGTCGGATGACGGCGGATCCGGCGCGGGCGGCATGGCCCTGGTTTGCCGAACCGCGAAGGCCGAGGCAAGGCCCGCTCTTGCCGTGGTTGCACTGGCCGCGGCCGCGGGCGACAAACGCCGGATCATGGCCTACCGCCCGCGTCGCAGCGTCCTCTACATGCCGGCCTCGAACGCCAGGGCGATCGAGAAGGCGCGCGGGCTCGCCTGTGACGCCATCATCCTGGATCTGGAGGACGCGGTGGCGCCGGACGCCAAGTCAGACGCCCGCGCCCAGGCCGTGGCCGCCATCGCGGCGGGCGGTTTCGGCGGCCGCGAACTGATCGTCCGCTGCAACGGCCTGGACACGCCCTGGGGCGCCGACGACCTGGCCGCCGCGGCGCTGGCCGGACCCAACGCCATCCTGGTTCCGAAGGTGAACGGGCCGGACGACATCGAGGCCTACGACGCCGCGATCGCCGCCGCGCCGGCGCACACGGCGCTCTGGGCCATGATCGAGACCCCGGCCTCGGTCTTCGCGCTGAACGCCATCGCCCAGGCGGCGCGGACCAGCCGGCTGGCTTGCTGGGTGATCGGGCTGAACGACCTGGCCAAGGCCATGGGCGGGCGCCAGACGCCGGACCGGGCGCCGCATCTGCCGATCCTCAGCCTGGCGGTCGCCGCGGCCCGCGCCAACGGCCTGGCCGTGCTCGACAGCGTCACCAACGCCATCGACGATCAGGCCCTGCTCGAGGCCCATTGCCGCCAGGCCGCCGATATCGGCTTCGACGGCAAGAGCCTGATTCACCCCAACCAGATCGAGACCGCCAACCGGCTGTTCTCGCCCGACGCGGCCGAGGTCGCCTGGGCGCGGGCGGTTATCGCCGCCTATGCCCAGCCCGAGAACGCCAAAAAGGGCGCCCTGCAGATCGAGGGGCGGCTGGCCGAGCGCCTGCATCTGGACCAGGCCGAGCGCCTGGTCGAGATCGACGCCGCCATCCGCGCGCAAGTCCCCGCATGAGTCTGCTGGCCGCCCTCGCCGCGGTGGTGATCGGCCAGACGCCGGCTCCGGAGCCCGCGATCGCGCCGGCCCAGCCGCCGCCCGCCGCTCAGCCCGCGCCAACGCCCGCGCCGGTCGCCCCCGACGGCGAGGACGGCCCGCCAGCCTCGAACGCCCAGGCCGGCTTCGGCGAGACCCAGATCCGCACCGGCTACCAGACCGCCGAAGCCGCGCGCGGCGCGCTCGACGGCCGCTGGCGTCTGAGCCTCGACGGCGGCCAGGTTCTCTATGTCTTTCAGTTCTCCGATTCCGGCGGCGCCCCCGATCCCCGGGCCACCACGCCCATGTCGCCCCAGGTCGAGGGCGCCTGGCGCGACATGCGCCGCCCCGACGGCCTGAGCGCGTCGGGCATGTTCGAGACGGTGCGCCACAACGGCGCCGACATCACCATCGTCTTCGACGAAGGCGACCCGCCGCAACCGCAGAGCCTGACCCTGCAACCCCTCGGCAGCGCCTGGACCGGCGCCCTGACCGTCGCCGGCGTCCGCACCAGAGTCATGATGACGCGGGAATAGGGCAGCGAGCGGCCCAATAGAGTTCCGCGCATCCCCGCGAAAGCGGGATTTTTCTTCAGGGTTGTGGGTTGCGGGGTGGCCGCGGGATTCGACACAAAGCACACCAAGAAGAGTAAGGGTCAGCGCTGACCCTTGGTGTCCTTTGTGTACTTCGTGGTGAAAAGCTGAGGCCCCCGGTTGCGCGGGAAACGCCAGAAAAAGCCTGGGGTCCCCGCCTTCGCGGGAACGAGCGGATTAAAGGATCGCTTTTCGCGCGGCCCTGAGCGCGGTTTCCAGTGCGTCGGCCGCGTACGGGACCGCCTCACCAACGCCCCAGACCGGGCCCGGCCAGGCCGCGTCGTCGGCGCGGCGGCCGACGACGTGGGCGTGCAGTTGCGGGGTGATGTTGCCGAGCAGGCCGACATTGAGCTTTTCCACCGGCCGGCCGAGCGCCTCGCCGATCGCCCGCACCGCGCGGCCGGCCAGCGTGATCTCCTCGATCAGCCGCGCCCGGTCCGCCACCGACAGGTCGGCGATCTCGCGCGCCCCGGCCACCCGCGGAATCAGCACGATCCACGGCCAGCGCGCATCGGCCTGCAGCCTGGCCTCGCTGAGGCCGAGCGCGGCGAGCGGCGTCGAGGTTTCGAGAAAGGCGGGCGATGGGATGAAGGCGCTCAAGTCCGACTCCGGAATCTGTCCCTGTTTAGCGCATCCGCGGCGCTCGGCCATTGCCGGCGCCGGGGCTTATGCGCTACGCCGCGCCCGCCTGAGCTTGGATGGAGCAGAACCATGGCCGAGAAGTCCCCCCTCCGCGTCGCCGTCACCGGCGCCGCCGGCAATGTCAGCTACGCCCTGCTCTTCCGCATCGCCGCCGGCGAGATGTTCGGCCCCGACCAGCCGGTCATCCTGCAACTGCTGGAGATCCCGGTTGAGGGCCCGCAGAAGGCGCTGAGGGGCGTCGCCATGGAACTGGACGACTGCGCCTTTCCGCTGCTCCAGAGCATGGTGCTCACCGACAGTCCGGATGTGGCCTTCGCTGACGCCGACTGGTGCCTGCTGGTCGGCTCCAAGCCGCGCGGCCCCGGCATGGAGCGATCGGATCTGCTGAAGGACAACGGCAAGATCTTCATCGGACAGGGCAAGTCGATCGACGCGGTGGCGGCCAAGACCACTCGGGTCTGCGTGGTCGGCAACCCTTGCAACACCAACTGCATGATCGCCGCCGACCAGGCCAGGCGCCTGTCGCCCGACCAGTTCACCGCCATGGTCCGCCTCGACCAGAACCGCGCCCAGACCCAGTTGGCGCAGAAGGCCGGCGTGCAGGTCAGCCAGGTCACCGACCTCTATATCTATGGCAACCACAGCCCGACCATGTTCGCCGACTTCACCCACACCAGGATCGGCGGCAAGCCGGCCGCCGAGGTGATCGGCGACGACGCCTGGCTTAAGACCGAGTTCCTGCCCACGGTCGGCAAGCGCGGCGGCGCCATCCTCGAGGCGCGCGGCGTCAGTTCGGCGGGCTCGGCGGCCAATGCGGTGGTGGACTATGTCCGCGATCTGAACACGCCCGGAACCGTGCACGCCGTCGCCGTGGCCGCCCACGGCGCCTACGGCTTCGCCGACGGCATCTGGGCCGGCATGCCGGTGCGCTCGACCGCGTCGGGCTATGAGGCCGTCACCGACATCGACATGGACGAGTTCGCCAAGAGCCGGATCGCCATCACCAACGACGAACTGGTCGGCGAGCGCGATACGGTCAAGGAGATGCTGGGCGCCTGATCGCCCGGCCCGGAAAATCGATGACCGATCACGGCCCAAGGCTGGAGACCGCGCGCCTGATCCTGCGGCCCACGGCGGCCGAGGATTTCGAAGGCTGGGCGGCGCTGATGGCCGATGAGGCGTCGAAATTCATCGGCGGCCCGCAAGCCCGTTCCGCCGCCTGGCGCGGCTTCGTCAGTGTCGCCGGCGCCTGGACCATTCAGGGTTATTCGATGTTTTCGGTGATCGAGAAGGCCACCGGCCGCTGGATCGGCCGCGTCGGACCCTGGGTCCCGGAAGGCTGGCCGGGCACGGAGGTCGGCTGGGGCCTGATGAAAGACGCCTATGGCCAGGGTTACGCCACCGAGGCGGCGACGGCCGCGATCGACTGGGCGTTCGAGACGCTGGGCTGGACCGACGTCATCCACTGCATCGATCCGGACAACCTCGCCTCGCAAAAGGTGGCCCAGCGC
>DASYAQ010000065.1:0-7827 GCA_036501225.1 Caulobacteraceae bacterium
CCCGGAGATGCGCGCCGCCAGTGCATAAGGTCGCACATGGACCAGCTCTCCGGCGCCTGCAAATCCGCCATCGCCGCGGCCATGGCGCGCCGCGCGGCCGGGGCGGCCTCCGCCGCGCCTCACAACTGAGCCTCCGAGCGGGAGGCCGAACCGGACTTGAGCGTCATGGCCAAGGACAGCAGTTCACGCGGCGCCGACCAGCGCGGAGAGTATCTCTTCGTCGGGGCTTGTGCGGCGGTCTTTCTGGTCCTGGCCGCCTGCGCCATCTATGCGGTGGTCACCTTCGCCATCTGACCGCGGGGCCTGACAAGCAAAGGGCGCCGCGGGGAAAACCCCGGGCGCCCTTGGTCCTGTTCCCCAACAGGAAGGTTCGTCGCAACGGATGTCCGGCGGCCGAGCCTTGAAGATAGCCCGCCGCTTTTCGAGCGTTTTCGGCCCTGGCTCAAGGCGGCGCACTGTCGCACCGCGAGGCTTTCCCGCGCCCTGCGCCCTGGCTAGATTGGCCGGGCCTTTCCGCGAAGCGATCGAGGGACGACGATGAGTCTGCGCATGGCCTATGCGATCAAATATGTCGCCGACATGGACCGGGCGGTCGCCTTCTATCGCGACACGCTGGGCCTGGACCTGAAGTTCCAGACGCCAGGCTGGAGCGAGTTCGCCACCGGAACGACGACGCTGGCCCTGCACCCCGCGACGCCCGAGCATCTGGCCGGAAGCACCATCGTCGGGTTCCGTGACGACGACTTCCAGGCCTTTTGCGCTGCCAAGGCCGCCGCCGGGGTCAGCTTCACCAAGGCGCCGCATGAGGAGCACGGCGTGCATCTGACCGAGTTCCTCGACAGCGAGGGCGCGGCGGTCAGCTTCAGCGGCTGAGCGGGTTTGGCGGCTGCGTCGGCGGTTCGACGGGTGTAAGGCCGGCCGAGGACAGGATGATCCGCGCCACCGCATGATACTGGCCATGGTAGCGGTGAAAGCCGGGCAGATGCACGCTGGTGATCACCTGCGGCGGAAAGCGGTCGCAGGCCGCGCGCCGGTCGTGCTCGGCGCGAATGCAGACCGCCGGGATCGCGCCCAGGGTCAGAAGCGCCGGCGCCAGCGGCCGGGCGCCCGGCAGGGTCAGATCGATCCAGGAGAGGCCGTCGAACAGCATGTCGGCGCGGTCGGCCGGTGAGATCAGCACCATCAGCCGCACCCGCGCCCGTTCCTCGGGCGGCAGTTGCTCGACGATCAGCGGCAGCGAGTCCGCGCCGAAGGAATAGCCGACCAGGATAACCCTGGGCCGACTCCAGGCCGCGGCATAGTGCTCGATGACCGCCGTGAGGTCGGCCGCCGCCACCTGTGGCGAACGACGGCGCATGAAATAGCGCAGGGCGTCTATGCCGACCACCGGCTGGCCGGCCGCCGCCAGCTCGGCGGAAAAGCCCCGCGCGGTCGCCGCCCAGCCGCTGTCGCCGGAATAGAGCACCACGAAGGTGTCGCCGGCGGCGAGGGTCGGGACCTCGATCAGCGGCAGGTGCGCCAAGCGGGCCCGATCCGCGTCCGGGATGGGCGCCGCCGCGGCGGGCTGGGCGTGGGCCGCGGTCCGGCCGAGCATGGCCAGGACGACCGCCGCCGCCAGCGCGGCCCCAAGGAAGCGCCCGCCGGTGCTCATTGATCGGACGAAAGCTCCACCGGTTCGAAATGGGTGAAGGCGCGCTGGGCTTCGGCCAGGCCGGACAGGGTGGTGAAGTCGGCGACCTGCTCCATCCCGTCCCAGATTTCGGCGATATCGGGGTGATCGTGGGCGGTGCGCGCGGCGGTCTCGGACACCCACTCGAACACCTCGACATAGGTCCCGTCGCCGGCCCGGGCCAGGATGGACGGCCGGTCGGTGATCAGCTCAAGCCTTCGCAATGCCGGGATATGCCGCGCGATCAGCCGCCGCAGCGCCGCGTCCTTCTCCGCGTGCGGCCGATAGAGGGCGAAAACGATCTGGGCGGCCATGCGTGTCTCCGACCGGGGCGGGCAGACCTTGCCCCGATCCGGCGGCCAAACCTACCAGTGAATGGCGCGGACCTCGATGTCGCGGGCGGCGATGCGGGTGGGGCCGGCTTCGGTCCAGATCTCCAGCCTCAGCCGAGCCGTGCTGGGCTGGTCGCCCTGGTCGGCATTGACATAGACCACGCCGGCGAAGACGCCGAGCGGATCGGGCCTGAGATGCTTGAGCGGCGTCTCGATCGTCACGCCCCTGACCGCGATGTCCGCTTCCTCGACCGCATAGGCGCCGTATCGGTCGCCGCGTTCCTGGCGAACGCCGCCCACCAGGTGCGCCGTCACGGGTTCGATCAGCGTCACCCGGGCGCTCAGGCCGACCCGCGTGCGCCGCGGGCGATACTGGATAAGCACATCGATACCGCCGGTCAGCGAGCGGGTCGACGTTACCGAAAAGCGACTACGGTCTTGAGCCGCGTACTGCAGGACTAGCCAAGTCAGGGACGCGAAACCGCAGAGAGAACCCAATAGAAACACAACTTGGAACATCTTGTCCTCGTCGGGGTCCAACAATACCTCAAACGACTGGACTAAGTTGTCAGCGATGTCTCGTGAACAATCGGTTATGTTTCACAAGACTCGACAATGTTCGCGGATGTGGGCGCGCGGACCGGCCGGTCGTCGGCGAGGCTTCGGTCGAGCCGCCGATCAGACTTCCGCTTCGGCGCCGCAGTGCGGACAGGGCGCGCGGCGGTGAAAAACGACCATGAAGGCCGTCTTGCCGATGACCCAGGCGTTGGGCGACTTGGAGGCGAAGAACGACTTGCCGTCCCAGACCAGCGGGATGAGCAGGCGGTCGCAGGCGTGGCAGCGCACGATGAGCGAGGTGACCAGGGCGATCGGGGCGGCGATGATCAGGCCGATCAGGCTGATCGAGCCCATCTCGCCGAGCAGGGCGATTCCGAGACTGCTGCACAGGTAGGAGACCAGATACAGCACGGCGAAAACCAGGCTCACAACAGCGGAGGCCGCCGCTAGATAGAGCGCCGGCCCCGCCTTGGTGGCTGCTGTGTGATAGGTCATCCGCTCGCGCCCGCCCGTTAGCATCCGGCTTACGGACTAGCTCAGTTCGATGCCCATTTCGTTAACACTCGGGCGCGAGCGGCGCTATTCGAGGGCTTACGGCTGGCTGGGGGCGGTATCCGTCGGCGCGGCGGTCGCCGGAGCCGGCGGCGGCGAAACCGTTGCCGGCGCGGGCGTGACCATGCCAGGAGGCGCGAAGTTGTGCGTCACGGGAGCGGCGGGCTGGGGCGCGGCGGGCTGGACAGCGGCGGGCTGAGCCGGCCCGGGCCTGACGGCGACCGGCGCCGGCGCATAGGCGCTGGTGTCTTCGCCAGCCGAGGCCGCCGCGTTGGCGGCGCGCGCCGTCCGCCTGTGCGCCACCGCCGCGGTGGCGAGCCGGGCGTGTTCACGCCTGACCGCACGCGTCAGCGGCGCGCGCGATATCGGCGTCGGTGTCGCGGTGGCGACCTCTGCAGGCCTGGCGTGGGGCGGCGTCGTGGCCGCGACCTGTGGCGCCGCGGGAGCCGTCGCCTGAGCCGGGGCGGGCGGTATGGTGTGGGGTTGTTTCATGGCTTCATAGGCGACGACGCCGCCGGCGGCCGCGAGCGCCACCACCGCGACCGGCAGGGCCGTCATCCACATCGGGCGGCCTTTCGCGCGACGGTCCAGACGGCGATAGATGTCGGCGCCGGCGGCGATCGAACCGGGCTCGGCGGGGCGGTCGATCTCGTTCTTGCTGAATTCCGTGGTGGCCATGGTTTCCTCCAACGATTGTTATCCGTCTTGCCGAAGGAACGGTTAGCCATGCTCGATGTTCCGGTCCTTCGCCGTGGGCGGGCGCCCCGGACCCGTTCAGCGAAGCCGTTTCCCTTCGCGTGGACAGCACTTTTCCCAGGTGCGGCGGCGGCGACATGAACCGCACCTAAACGGCGGCGTCCGGCCCGCTTCAGCCGACCTGGCCCATGATCCGCGTCACGCGATGGGCGATGGCAAAAGGCTTGAGGCGTATGAGTTTGCAACAATCGACCGCGGGGCTCGCCGTGGCGGGCGCGGCCTTCGCCGATCCGGATTGGCGCGGCGAGCCGGGCGGCGCCGACGGCGACCTTCGGCCCCTGTCCAGCCTGGCCGAACAGGAGTTGCGGCTGGGCGACTGGATCCGCGGCGGATCCTGCTATGGCTGGCTCAACGCCTATCAGGCGCGCCGCGCGGCCTTCGAGCTTCAGTCGATCCGCGCGCAGCGCGCGCAAGGCCCGCTGGGCGTCGGCTGTCGGCGCGCCATCCAGTCCAGGCTGGACCGCCTTGACGAGGTGCTCAAGCAAGCGCGGGCGGTGGCCGAGGGCTAGGGAATAGGCTTGGCAAGGGCGATGACATAGGCTCAGTCTGTCCGTCTGTTTCGGGGAGGCTCGTTTTGCGGAGCTTTGCGCTATTGGCCGCCATGGTCGCCAGCCTGGCCTGCGCGGCCTGCGTCGACGGCGGCGGCGCGCTGGTTTCGTCGGCCGCCTCGCACTTCACCCCTGGCGTGACCACGCGCGTGGACGCGATCAGGGCCCTGGGGCCGCCGAGTTCCGTCTATGAGGCGGCGAACGGCGAGAAGACCCTGTCATGGGCGCGCGATGGCGGCCTCTTCAACGCCGACGAGACGCGCCAGTACGCGGTCGTGTTCGGGCCTGACGACAAGATGGTCCGGGTCGCGTCGGCCCCTTGAACCACCAGCCAGATCAGGTTGGGCTGGCCGCATGACGCCGGGTGGCCCAGAAGGCCAGCAGCGCCGCCAATAGCGCCAAGCCGGCGGCGACGAAGAAGGGCGCGCCGGCCGCGAAGGTCTTGCCGTCCGCGCCGGCGGAATGGACATAGACCTCGGCGAACAGGCCCGGGCCGACGATTCCGGCTATGGCGGCCAGGCTGGTGACCGCGCCGTTGAAGCGGCCCTGTTCGTGGGGGCCGACCGAGCGGCTGCCGATCGCCGACCAGGCCGGATTGGCCACCGCGCCAAAGCACATCAGCGGCACCGCCCACCAGAAGCCGGCGCCGCTGGTCGCCCAGCCGGCCACCCCTAGGGCGGTGGTCTGCAGCATCATGCCGCCGACGGCGGTCACCCGCTCGCCGACCCGCTTGACCACCATGGTGACCAGCCCGGCCTGGGCAATGATCACGCCGGCCGCCAGCACCAGCAGGTAGAGCCCGATATGCAGGCCGCTCCATTTGAAACGGTAGGTGGTATAGACGGCCGCGAAGCTGAACAGGCCGGTCGAGATGACGTACATCAGGAAGGACGGCGTCAATATGCCGATCAGCCTGGGCTGGGCGCGCAACAGGCTGGAGATCGCCTCGAACGGATTGAGCTGGCCCAGGCTGAGCTTGGCCCGATGGTCCTTGGGCAGGGATTCCGGCAGGATGAACAGGCCGTAGGCGGCGTTGGCCAGGCTGAGGCCGGCGGCGACCCAGAAGGGCGCCCGCACATCGACGAAATCGACCAGGAAGCCGCCGATCGCCGGGCCGATCGCGTAGCCGAGCGCAAACGCCGCCTGCAGATAGCCGAACCGGGTCGCCCGCTCCTCCGGCGTCGAGACGTCGGCGACATAGGCATAGGCCGCCGAGGTGCTGCCCGCCGCCGCGCCCGAGATCAGCCGCCCGACGAACAGCCAGGGAAAGTTCGGCGCCAGCGCCATGATCAGGTAGTCGACCCCTAAGCCGAAATTGGAGGCCAGGATGATCGGCCGGCGTCCGAACCGGTCCGACAGCGCCCCCTGGATCGGCGAGGCGACGAACTGCATGCCGGCGAAGGCGATGGCCAGAAAGCCGATGATCTCGGCGGTCGAGGTCGCCTGGCCGACGCCCAGCGTCCTGACCAGCTTCGGCAGGGCTGGGAAAATCACCCCCAGCGCGGCGGAGTCCAGCAGCACGGTGATCAGGATGAAGAGGTTGGCCGACCGCCGCGGTGCGCGAGGCGCGCCGGGCGCGCTCGATGGCGGCGCGTCGTCGCCGCGTGCCGACCCAGGCGTCTCTTGAGTCGCTCTCCCCACCCACATGGGTCTAGCCGGAAATGTCCAGCTAGGCCATCGATGAGCCCCCCAGCCTCACCAAAGCGTGTGCGGGCCTAGGCGAACCGTCGCCAGGCGGCCTGGCGGGACACGCCGAGCGCCTTGCCGATATCGGCCCAGCTGACCTCGCGACCGCGCAGGGTATCGACATGATGCTGCACCTGGTCGCCAACCCGCTCGAAGGTCTTCTCGGCGCTGGCGAGCAGGGCCAGCAACCGATCGGTCGCCATTTGTTCGGGCTTGGTGAAATCGGGCTTGGCCTCGGGCGCGGCCTTTTTGGCCTCGGCTTCGCTCTCGGCCGCGACGATCTTGTCGCAGAGGCCGACGCAGTCGTCGCAGATGAACACCGCCGGCCCGGCGATCAGCTTCTTCACCTCGTGCTGCGACTTGCCGCAGAATGAGCAGTGCATCGTGAAATTGGGCGTCGCGGGATCGTTTTGCGGATTTGCGTCGGTCGCGGCCATGCCGGCCTCCGTGTGTCAATGTGAAGTTGACAGTCAATACCGCGTTGACAGGTCCGCTGTCAACACTGAATTGACACCGCGTCGCCGCGCGGCCCGAACGCTCCCGCCGGCGCCGCGTAGCGGGCGGCGAGGTCCGTGGGTTCAGGCTTCCTCGGCGAGGCGCAACCGGATGTCCCGGTAGGCGGCCGTGATCAGTTCGCTCCGGGCGGCGGCGTTGACGGGTTGCGCCCAGCGGATCTTCACGTGCCGCATGGTCTTGCCGGCGCCTTCCAGAAGGCCGGCCGGGTCGGCGAGCGCCGCGCCGTAGAAGAAGCCGACGTTCGCATGCGCCTGGAAGGCGTCGACATAGGCGAAAGCCGCGTCTTCGGCGCATGCCGTGGGACGGCCGTCCTGCAGAAGCTCGCGAACCTCCGCGCCGCGGCCGCGCATCTGTTCAAACCAGGGCTGGGCGATCCGGCGCAGTTCGTCGTCTGGTTTGTAGAACCAGGCCTCGACGTCGGGGTCTCGCCGAACGGCGGCCGGGAAGCGGAAGAGATTGCTCACCGACCCAGATTGCCAGCACGACGCCCGATGTCCAGACGGTGTCCTAGGGCCGCAGCTTACTCGGCAGGGCCGCGGCCTGGTCCGGGGTCAGCTGGGTCATCTTGTCGACGATGCAGCCGGTGACGAAGCCGTGACCCTCGCTGACCCGCAGGTCCCAGTCGATCGCCGAGCAGATCGAACTGGTGTGATTGTTGGTGATCAGGTGCGAGGAGGGATCGAGCAGGGCCGGGCAGGCCCCGGACATGTCCAGCCGGTAGATCCGATGCGGATCGACATTGATATAGACGGTGTGGTCGTCGGCGGCCTTCCAGCCGTGCCATTGGGTGACGAAAAAGCAGCTCGAGCCCTGGGCGAACGCCGGCGCCGCCAGCCCCAGGATGGAGGCCGCGGCCAGGGCTCCGGCGACAATCTGTCTGCGCATTGAACGGATCTCCCAGATTTGAGGCGCGCACGCGCGTCTGTCGATGATCCCCCGCCCAGCCTGTACTCCCGATGAACGGGCTTGAGAATGCGCCGTCGCTCCGGTTGCGCCGCGAGGGCGGCTGGCCGCGACCTTGGCCGCTGCCCCAGGCCGGGCTATGCCACCGGGGTCCTCGACCGAAAGTCCAAGCCCCGTGCGCCTCGCCGTCATCGCCTCCGCCATCGCCGGCCTCTCGACCATGGGCGCCACGGCCGCCGCTCCAAGCGGGCCAGCCTTGTGGGGCGGCGCGCAAGCCGGTGCGAGCATCGATCAGGTGGCCGCCGCC
>DASYAQ010000066.1:0-7474 GCA_036501225.1 Caulobacteraceae bacterium
CCGATGAAGCGCTTGTGGCCGTGCCAGGACCTGTCGGACCGGCGGAAGGCGACCAGGGCGCCGAAATTGGGCGGCGCCTCGGCCGCATAGTCTTCCAGATCGTGATCGTTCCTGAGCAGCCGCAGGCGGCCGCCGTCGGGGCCCCAGTCGTCGTTCAGATAGATCAGGACGGTGACGATCTTCGATTTGGAATCGGTGTGGATGTCGCCGTCCCGGTCGCCGCACATGCCGCGCACGGTGAAGGTGGTGGCCCGGTCCTTGAGGTCGAGGTCGAACTTGGCCTCGATGGCGCGGCGAAAGTGTTCGCCCTTCAGCTCCGCGATCAGCCCGGCCAGCGCGCCCTTGACCTCGACATCCTCGAGCGCGAAGGAGCCGGGCTTGGCGATGGCGGGATAGGCCTCGGCGATCGCCGGCCGCGTCTCGGGCCGCACGAAGCGTTCCAGCACCAGATAGTCGAACGGATCGTGGTTCAGCGGCGCGGCGCTGAGCGCATCGATGTCGAGAAAACCCATTTTCGCTCCTTTCCGCCCGCCCGACGCATCAGTCCCATATCGCAAGCCTAATTCCTTTGGCTATAGGCTGGCCTATGTGCGGCATCCGGAGCGTTCGGGCGAGATGACCCCGTTGACCTGTTGGTTCATGACCACCGGCGAGGCGGGATTCCGCAGCCAGGCCCGCGGCCTGGCCGAGCGGCTGGCCCGCGATCCGCGCGAACTGGTCGTCGGCCTGCGGTTTCCGTGGAACCGGCTGCCGGTCGGCCTGACGCCCGATCCCTTCGCCCTGCTCGATCCGGCGCGAGACCGGCCGGCGCCGCCGTGGCCGGATCTGCTGATCTCCTGCGGCCGGCGCACCGTGGCGCTGGCCATGGCCATCCGGCGCGCCAGCAAGGGGCGAACCCTGGCCGTGCACGTGCAGGATCCGCTGGTCCGGCCCGAGGGTTTCGACCTGGTCATCGCCATGCAGCACGACGCGGTTTACGGACCGAACGTCTTGAAGGTGGTCACCGCCCTGCACGGGGTCACCCCGGAAAAGCTGGCCGAGGCGGGCGGGGCCTGGCGCGACCGGCTTGGCGCGGGGCCGCTGGCCGGCGTGCTGATCGGCGGCCCGACCGGCGGTAAGGCCTTCCCGACGGCCGCCTTCATCGCGGCCCTGACCCGGCTGCGGAGTGAACAAGGCGTCCGATTGGTCATCGCCCCGTCCCGCCGCACACCGCCATCCCTGGTCGCGGGCGTCACGGCGGCCTTCGCCGGCGACCCCGGCGTGCTCATCTGGGATCGGCAAAGCGACAATCCCTATCTCGGCATCCTGGCCCTGGCCGATCGGCTGGTGGTCACCAGCGACAGCGTCTCGATGATCTCCGAGGCCTTGGCCACCGGCCATCCGGTCGAGATCTTCGGCGCGCCGCAGAACGCGCGTCATGCCCGGTTCCTGCGGACCCTGTTCGACGATGGGCTGATCGACCCCTTCACCGGCGGCCCGGCGGCCGCCCGCGACCGGCGGCCGGTCGACGCGACGGACTTCGCGGCTCAGGCGGTGCGCAGGCTGCTGGAGGCGCGCACGGGCGCGGTGTTGTAGGCGAGTTGGCTGCGGTCGCGCCACTCGTGGGTGACGTAGTTGATGATCACCGACTTGCGGACGCCGGCGATCTTGCGCGGCTCAAAGCCGTGCCAGGTATGGTCGCCGGGCACGAAGACCAGCGCCTGATTGGACACGAAGGGCGCGCGTTTGGCCCAGCGGTCGCGCGCGGCGTAGACGTCGGTGCCCAGCTCCTCCTGCCCCGGCTCGGCCAGGTAATAGAGGATGGTGATCATCTTGGCGCCTTCGTCGGTGTGTGGCTGCAGCCAGAAGCCGTCGACATCCTGAGCGAATTCAATGCGCAGAAAGGTGTCGTCCAGCCGTGCGCCGGTCGCTTCGGCGAGCATCGCGACGGTGTCGCCGTCGTGGAAGGCGCGCGCGAGCGCTTCGCAGACGGGCCGCCGCGCGATGTTCTCGTCGTCGAAATAGGTGCGTGTGTCGTTGTGCAACTCGCGCTTACCCGAGATACCGTCCAGTTCCGGAGCCTTGAAAGGCAGGTCGAACAGGGCGTCGACAACAGTCTGGGGAAAGAGGTGCGACCAGGTCCAGTGCCGATAGGGCGTCTCGAAAACCACGGCCTCGTCCAGGCTGGCGCTGATCTGCGCCTTGATCGCCGCTACGTCGGCGTCGACATTGCGGGCCGTGGATTCAGCTAGAACGGACACTTTAAGAAATCCCTTGCGAGCGACGCGGGCGTGGACGAGTGGGCCTAGATGCCATAGTTCGCGCTCGGATGCGACAAGCCGCGCTGGGCTCGCGCGGCTACAGGCTTTCTCATAGGGGGAAGGGTGTCGGCCGATCGGCGTCCACCGATCCAGGGGGGCTGGGGGGGCTGTTCAGGATCCGGGACCCGCGAACAACCAATCAGCCGACGACCGTCTTATCGCCACCCCATGAGGCCGCGCCGCGACCGGAATTAGGCCATTTCACGGCCCAAGCGTCTGTGTTCGCCGCGCAACAGTTTGCCGGGATCGCAACCCTGACCGCTGATGGCGCTTCCCGGCGGGGCCCGGATCGGTCAGAAACACAAATGAATTGAGCTTCGCGGGGTCATCGATACGGCCTCGTTGGGGTGAGGGGAGTTTCGCGGGCAGGCTCCCGGACGATGCGTCCTCGGACGTGTTATTCGGGCCGCGAAACAGGATAGAGCCGAACTTAAGGGCGACCCGCGGGGTCGCCCTTTTGCGTTATGGCCGCGATCCGCCCTGGCGCATGGTCTTGGGCCGATGCCGGGGTTGCGCGCCGCCGCCGCTTGCGCCCTAAGTCGAGCCCAGGGTCTTTGCATTTCGGGTCGATGGGCCGGGAGGACGACGGGGCGATGATCGCGCGGACGCGGTTTTGGGCGGGGTATGCATCGCTTGGCTGAGGTCTCGATCCCGGCCGCGGCTGAGCAGGCGCCTGGGTCATCCAGCCAGGTGCTGTCGGTTCGCCGGCTTGCCAAGCGCTTCGGCCAGCGCCCGGCGGTCGTCGATGTCTCGCTCGACCTGGCCCCGGCCGAGGTGCTCGGCTTCGTCGGCCCGAACGGGGCCGGCAAGACCACCACCTTGCGCATCCTGGCCGGGCTGTTGCGCGCCGACTCCGGTGCAGGCCAGGTGCTTGGCCACAACATCATGGCCAGCGGCGGCGATCACCGGAAGCTGGTCGGCTACATGCCGCAGCGGCTGGCCCTTTACGGCGAGCTGAGCGTGGCGGAGAACCTGCGTTTTCGCGCCGAGGTCTATGAAGTTCCCGATCCCAGGCGCGCGGTCAGCGCCGCGATCGAGGATTTCGACCTTGGGCGTTATCGCGCCGAGCGGGCGTCGAGCCTTTCCGGCGGCTGGGCGCGAAGGCTGCAACTCGCCGCGGCCCTCATCCACCGGCCCAGGCTGGTGCTGCTGGACGAGCCGACGGCCGGTCTCGACGCCGAGTCCAGGCAGGATGTCTGGCGGCGGATCGCCGGCCTGGCGGCGCGCGGCGACAGCGTCATCATCAACACCCACGACCTGGCCGAAGCCGAGCAGTGCGGGCGGGTGGCGCTGTTCTCGCGCGGAAAGGTGCTCGCCCTGGGCGACCCCCACGTTCTGGCCGAAACCGCGCCGTTCAAGGCGGTGCTGATCGACGGCGGTGACGTGCACCGCGCGGCGCGCCATTTCGACGCCCTGGCGGGCGTGATGGCCACCTATGTCCAGGGCCAGCGCCTGCGGGTGCTGATGCGGCCGGACGTTTTGGACAAGGTCCGGGCGCGCGCCGCGGCCGCCGGCCTCACCGCCGAGGACACGCCAAAACGGCTGGAGGACGCCGCCTTCGTTCTGGTCAGGGAAAGCCTGCCGGACGGACCCGCGTCATGAGCTTCAGCCTCAAGCGCTGCATGGCCGTGGCCAGGGTGGAGTCGCTGCAGCTGCTCGCCGATCGGGCGGCGCTTTTTCTGATCTTCGTGCTGCCGATCTTCCAGATCCTGCTCTACGGCTACGGCATCAATCTCGAGCCGCGCAACGTGCCGCTGGCCATCGCCACCGACGAGCCGCGGCTGGTCGCGCCGGCCATGGACGCCATCCGCGGCAACCCCTCGGTCATCCTGATCGGCGGCATCGGCGCGGCGGGAACGGCCGAAAAGGCGGTGCATGACGGCCGCGCCACGATCGGCATCGAGGTCGGGCGCGACCCCGCCACCCACGGCGTCCTGGTCCGCATCATATCGGACGCCGGCGACCCGGCCGAGGTCAGGCCGGTGGCCGCCGCCCTCTACGCCGGCATCTGGAAGAAGGTCGCCGAGGTCTATGCCGAGGATCAGACGCCGACGGTGAACCTGGTCTGGCTGCACGACCCCGGCGGCCAGAGCTCCTGGGACATCTCGCCGGGCCTGGTCGGGGTGATCGTGATGATCACCATGCTGTTCCTGGGCGCGCTGACCCTGGTCCGAGAGCGCGAGCGCGGCAGCTGGGAGAGCCTGCTGGCGACGCCGGTCGGCCCGGCCGAGGCGCTGGCCGGCAAGCTCGCCCCCTACATGGTCATCGGCTTCGTGCAGACCGTCGTCCTTCTGGGCATCATCCATTGGCTCTTCGCCGTGCCCCTGCCCGCGGCCACCTGGGCGCTGCTGGCCGCGACCCCGCTGTTCGTCGCGTCGTACCTGGTGCTGGGCTTCGCTTTTTCCGCCCTGGCCCAGACCCAGATCCAGGCGGTGCAGGCCTCGGCCTTCTCCTACCTGCCGTCGATCCTGCTGTCGGGTTTCATGTTCCCGTTCAACGGCATGCCGGCCTGGGCGCAAGACGTCGGCGAAACCATCCCGCTCACCCACTATATCCGCGCCACCCGCGACGTTCTCCTGCGCGGCGAGGGGCCCGCCGTGGTCTGGGCCCACATGCTGCCGGTCCTGGCCTTCACCATCGCGGCCTTTTGCGTCGCCATCGTCTGCTATCGTCGGCGGCTGGATTAGCGGCTCCGGCCATGAGACGCCCAAGGCAAGCTTTGATGGGTATCGGCTGTGACAGATGAGTACACACGGCATCTCGCCGCCTTGCACGCGGGCTTCCAAGTCCCCGCCGCGCTGATCGCCACCGCCGCCCGCGCCCTAACCCGCAGCCCCATTGTGGCCGCCGAGCGCATCGTTCACGGCGAGGCCAACGAAGTCTATGGCCTCACCTTCGAGAGCGGCCCCGACCTAATCCTGCGGATCGCCCGGCGGACCGAGGGGGTGTTCGAGAAGGAAGCCTGGGCGATCGGCCGTTGCCGCGCCCTGGGAATGGCGGTCCCCGAGCTGCTGTCGTTGCAGACGCTGCAAGCCGACGCTGGGCCGCTGGAATTTTGCTTTCTGGAGCGGCTGCCCGGCAGCCGTCTGTCGGATAGCCTTTCACTGCCGCGGGAGACCTTGCGCGCCGTCGTGCGCGAGCTCGGCGAGCAGCTGGCGCGGATGCACAGCATCGGGCCAGGCGACCTCGGCGAGGCTGTGCGATTCTTCGAGAACGACACCGATGACTTTCTCGCCACCCAAGCGGAGTTCGTCGCCCTGGGCGCCAATGCCGGCCTGGATCGCCGAGCCCTGGAACGCGCCTTCCGCTTTTTCGAGGCGGTGACGACGCGGCACGGCCCGCTTCCGCGCCGCCTCACCCACAACGACCTTCGCGCCTGCCACGTGCTTGTGCATGAAGGCCGGCTCTCGGGCCTCATCGATTTTGGCGAGGTCTCGATGGATTCGCCGATCAACGAGTTCGCCAAATGGGCCTATTGGGAGGACCCCGCCCTGCCCGCCGCCTGGCTGCAGGAGGGGTACGGCGACAAGAGCCTTTTCGACGCCGACTACGCCGAGCTTTTCCAGGCCTTCCGCCTCGCCAACGCCCTCTGGGTCCTGCGCTGGTATGCCTTCACCGGCTATGCGGCGGGCGTAAACCGCGCCGCCGCCAGCCTCGCCCGATACCTTGCCGAGATCGGCGTCATTTAGAGTCCTGCACGCCGCCGGGGCTGACACCTGCAGTGGCCGGCGAAAATCTGTGGAACAGCCAGGGCCCGATACAAGGCTGGTAGCCCATTCTCTCATAGAAACCCGTCGCGGTTTCCAGGGACGAAACGAAGACCGTCTCGACACCTTCACTCTTCAGCCATTGTTCGCAGCTTGCGACAAGCCGACGACCCAATCCGCCGCCTCGTTCGTCCTCGGCGACGGCCAGCTCTTCGAGGTGGCCGCTCACCGAGAATCCATAGTCCGCAACGGTGGCGATCAGAAAGCCCTTCACGCCGGCAGGCCCTTTCGCGACGAAGGTGCGCGAAACCTGTCGCACGGCTGTCGCTGGTGGCAGGTTGGGCCCATAGAGCAGCTCGGCGAGCTCACGGATCGCGCCGAGGTCCGATTCCTCCGCTATCGCGATGACAGCCATGCCTCACCCCCGCCCAGGACGCCTCGTGTTGTTGGTTGGTCCGTCTTGCGTCGGAAAGTCAACTGTAACCAAGGCCCTCCAGCTTGCCTCGCCGTAAGGAGCGCTGACCGCCGCATCCCAGCCGTCGGAAGGTCCGCTCGTCGTCGCCGCCGTCCGTACACCCAAGCCGGCGGGCCGGGCGCGGCCGGGGTCGGTCGCCTATATGAAACTGAAGAGCCCGCCGGGCATTTTGGAATTTGAGCGACACGCCGATGAAACAGTTCGTTTGTCCCTCTTGCGGCGCGGTCAACCGCGCTCCCGAAGGGCGGGACGCCCGGCAGGCTAGGTGCGGCAAGTGCCATCAGGCCCTGCTGACCGCCGCGCCGGTCGAGGTGTCCGGCGCCCAGCTGCAGTCGCACCGCAACGCCACCAAGGGCGCGGCCCTTTTGCTCGACGTCTGGGCGCCCTGGTGCGGGCCGTGCAAGTCGATGGCGCCGCAGTTCGCCGCGGCCGCCAAGGAGCTGGAGCCGGACGTGCGACTGCTGAAGCTGAACTCGGACGCCGAGCCGGCGGCGGCCCGCGCGCTCGGCGTGTCGGGCATACCGGCGCTTTTCCTCATCCGCGACGGCAAGGTCATCGCGCAAACCGCCGGCGCCATGCCGGCCAGCCAGATCGTCAGCTGGACGCGGGCTGCGCTGGCGCAGTCAGCCACCCACAGCTGAGCTCAACACACTCTACGGCGCGATCAACACCGACTGTGAGGCCGGCAGGTCGCCCGGCGACTGCTTCAGCGCCACCAGCGCGCTCAGCACGTTGAACACCTGCTTGGTGGTCCGGGCGCTCTCCTGCGGCACGCAGTAGTTCTTGCCGCCGTAGTGCACGGCGGTGAAGCAGCCGATCCCAAAGGCGCCGGCCGACGATGTCACCGTCAACAGGGGGCCGACGGGCGTCACTTCCGACGGCACCTTGTAGTCCACCAGTGTGGGCTGCTTTGCGGGGTCGGTGTTCATCACCGCGCCGAGATACTCGAACATGCCGTAGATGGAGCGGGTGTTCACCACGATCTGGTAGTC
>DASYAQ010000067.1:0-11218 GCA_036501225.1 Caulobacteraceae bacterium
CGGCGTAAATTCTTCAGGCTATTCGGACGCCATTCCCGAATTCCCAGCTCAGAGAATGTCCATGGCCCTGCCGCCCGTGCTTCGCGATCGCCTCCGCCTGCCGGTGATCGGCTCGCCGCTGTTCATCATCTCCGGTCCCGACCTGGTCATCGCCCAGTGCAAGGCCGGGATCGTCGGCGCGTTTCCGGCCCTGAACGCCCGGCCGATCTCGCAGCTGGACGAGTGGCTGGCCCAGATCACCGAGGAACTGGCGGCTCACGATCGCGCCCATCCCGAGGCGCCGTCAGCGCCCTTCGCGGTGAACCAGATCGTGCACAAGACCAACAACCGGCTCGAGGAGGACGTCGAGCTCTGCGCCAAGTACCGCGTGCCGGTGGTGATCACCTCGCTGGGCGCGCGCGAGGACGTCAACACCGCGGTGCACGGCTGGGGCGGGATCATCCTGCACGACGTGATCAACCAGAGCTTTGCACACAAGGCGATCGAGAAGGGCGCCGATGGCCTGATCCCGGTCGCCGCCGGGGCCGGCGGCCATGCCGGCGGCCTGTCGCCTTTCGCCTTCGTTCAGGAGCTGCGCGCCTGGTTCGACGGGCCGATCGCGCTCTCCGGCGCCATCGCCAATGGCGCCGCGGTGCTGGCCGCCCAGGCCATGGGCGCGGACCTGGCCTATGTCGGCTCGGCCTTCATCGCCACCCAGGAGGCGAGGGCGACCGAGGGCTACAAGCAGATGATCGTCGAGAGCGGCGGCGAGGACATTCTGTACACGAACCTGTTCACCGGCGTGCACGGCAACTATCTGCGGCCGTCGGTCGAGCGGGCCGGCCTCGACCCCGAAAACCTGCCGCAGGCCGACCCCTCGAAAATGAACTTCGGCTCCGGCGGCAACCAGGAAGCCAAGGCCTGGCGCGACATCTGGGGCTGCGGCCAGGGCATCGGCGCGGTCAGGCACGTGCCGACCGCGGCCGAACTGGTGGCCCGGCTCTCATCCGAATACGAGGCGGCCAAGGCCGACTTGGCGCGCAAGACCGCCTTCACCGCCGGCAAGGCCTTCGCCCCGGCTTGAGGCCATGAGGCGCTTGGAACATCCTAGCCCCGCGCGCGATCTCGCGCAGGGAGGAACGCCATGGCCTATGAAAGCCTGCTCTACGACGCCGCCGATCGCGTCGCGACCATCACCCTGAACCGGCCGGAGCGGTTCAACGCCATCGAGCAGCGCATGCCGCGCGAAATCCGCGCCGCCGTCGAGCAGGCCGACGCCGATCCGGATGTGCATGTGATCGTGGTCAAGGGCGCCGGTCCCGGCTTTTGTGGCGGCTATGACCTGAAGCGCTTCGCCGAGCGCTCCGACGGCGGCGGATCGTCCGGCAGCCAGGAAATGCCCTGGGACCCGACGCTCGACTTCGCCGGCATGTGGCGCAACACCCAGGATTTCATGGCGCTGTGGCGCTCGCGCAAACCGACCATCGCCCAGGTGCATGGCGCGGCGGTGGCCGGCGGCTCGGACATCGCGCTCTGTTGCGACTTCCTGATCATGGCCGAGACCGCCCGCATCGGCTATCCGCCATCAAGGGTCTGGGGCGTGCCGACGCCGGCCATGTGGGTCTATCGGCTGGGACCGCAGGCGGCCAAGCGGCTGATGATGACCGGCGACCTGATCGATGGGCGTGAAGCCGCGGCCATGGGCCTGGCGCTGCGCGCCGTTCCGGAGGCCGAACTGGAGGCGGCGGTCGAGGCGCTGGTCAGCCGCCTGCGCGGGGTGCCGCGCAACCAGCTGATGATGACCAAGATGGTGGTCAACCAGGCCTATGAGAACATGGGCCTGGCCACGACCCAGATGCTGGCCACCTTCTTCGACGGCGTCGCCCGCCACACCCCCGAGGGCGTCTGGTTCCGCGAGCGCGCCGAGGAGGCCGGCTTCAAGCAGGCCGTCGCCGAGCGCGATTCCGGCGACCCGATCGCGCCGGAAGTCTCCAAACGTTGAGGGGCGACCTCAGGCCACGCCACGTCTCAGAATGACCACGCGCGGTTCGCCGTCGCCGAAATAGTCTTCCTTGCGGCGCTCGACCGCAAATCCGAGCGAGCGATAGAGCCCGATCGCGGCGGTGTTGTCGGGATGGGTCACCAGATCGATCCGGGTGCAGGCCTTGGCTTTTTCGAGCAGGAAGAGCATCGCCGCGCGGGCGATCCCGCGGCGGCGGAAGTCCGGGTCGACGGCGACGTTGCTGATGCAGGCGCCGCCATCGTCTCGACGTCTCCACGCGGCGGTGGCGGCGAGCGCGCCGTCCAGCTCGACGAAATAGAGGAGGTTGTCGGCGATTTCGCGGGCGCAGGCGTCACGGTCGAGCGGCGGCCCGTAGAGCCTGGGCTCGGCGATGCGCCGCTCGTGCATCGCGAGGCGTTCGGCATCGGCAAGTGTGGCGCGCACGAAGGTGAGCGGGTCGCCATTGCGCGTGAGGACCGGCCGGGCGCTCCAGACCAGGCCGGTCCAGGGCCCCGACGGGTAGTCCGCGGTGAAGTCCAGCTCAGGCTCCCGCCGCATGGCGAGCCGCGCCATCACCGCCCGCGACCTGACATTGTCGGGCGAGGTGTAGGCCAGGATCTCCCGGACGCCCGCACGTCGATACAGGTCATCGAAAGCGGCGCGCGTGGCCTCGCTGGCGTAGCCATTCCCCCAGGCCCGCCGCGCCAGGCGCCAGCCCGCCCCGACGTGCGCCCCGAGCGGATGCGCCTTCGCGATCCGCGTCGCGCCGGCGTAACCGACGAACGCGCCGTCCAGGCTTTCCACCGCCCATTGGCAGAAGCCGTCGCGCGCGAAGCCGGCGACATATCGATCGAGTTTGCGATCGCTCTTTTCCCGGGTCAGCGGTCTTGCCGCGTCGACCATGACCTCCGGATCGGCGTGCATTGCGGCGAATGCGTCCCGATCGGAGTCTCGCCAAGGACGGAGACGCAGGCGAGGCGTTTCGATGATCATCGCGAGCCAGGCGCGTCCGTCTCGTGCCGCTTGATCAGGCGACCGCCGGTGAAGGCGTGGCTGATTTCGCCGCCGCCCATGCGAACGAAGCGGATCGTCTGAGCGCCGCCAACGGGAGTCGAAAACGTGATCGCGTCCTCGGCGGTCGGGTCGGCCAGCAAGGTTTGGCCGTCCTGCGTGAAGACCACCCGCCCGGCCTCGTCGAGGCTCACCTTGAAGTTTGCGCCCTCGCCCGAGCGGTAGGCGCCGCAGAAGCTGGCAAGGGTCTCCGCCGCGAGCGCGATCGGCGCCCGCGTCGGGACGAGCGGGCCGAGAGGCAAGCCGAGCGCGGTCTGCAGGCAGCCTATGCCGACCTGCTGCGCGGGACTGCCGGCGAAATTGGTCAGGACGGCGCAGACGATCCCGTCCTCGGCGACAAAGCCGGCGAAGGCGGAAACCCCTTTGTGTCCGCCCCCGTGGCTCGCGAGTCCGTGACCGCTCAGGTCGGAGACACTCAACCCGTAGCCGTAGGAATCGCCGACAAGACCCGGCGTGTAGGCGCTGGTCATCCTGGCGACCGACTGGAGCGAGGCGATCCGCGACCCCTCGATGACGCCGCCTTGCGCCAGCATGCGGAAGAAGCGCACGAGGTCGCGGGCCGTCGTGCGAAGCCCGCCGGCGGCGAGCCAGCACGCCGGATTGAACCAGTTGGCGGACGCTGTGACCTTGTCGTCCTGGCCCACGTAGAGCCGGGTGACATTGTCCAGGCTGAGGGTGAACGCAAGATCGAGCGAACTGCGCCTCATGCCGGCGGGGATGAGGATCCGGTCGCGCACGAAGTCCGGCAACGGCTGGCCCGAGACGCGCTCGATGATCGCGCCCAGAAGGTTGTAGCCCTCGTTGGAGTAGCTGAATTGGGTGCCGGGCGGTGCGTGCGGTTCGAACGGGTGCTCGCCAAGGAAGGCGATCAGTTCGGCGAAGGAGCGAATCGGCTCGCGCGCCGGTAGCGGCTTGAGGCCCGCGCGCTCGAATGGCTCGAGGTCGTCTTGCGACAGCCAGGCATAGTGGCGCGATGGCAGCGGCGGCAGGCCGGCGGTGTGGGTGAGGAGGTGGTGGATCGTGATCGCCGCCGCCTCGGCGCCGGGCAGGTGAAGCTCGGGCAAATGGGCGGTCACGAGATCCTGCGTCGTCAGCCTGCGGTCCTCTTCGAGCAGGAGAACGGCCAGCGCCGTCAGGCTCTTGGTCACCGAGCCCGAGCCGAACACGGTGTCGATGTCGGCGATCGCCCCGGCCTCGACATCGCGATAGCCAAATCCGCGCGCCAGCAGCACTTCGCCGCGCCGCTCGAGGATCACCGCGGCGCCGGGCGTGCCTGCCGCCTGCAACCTGCGCTCGATCCATTGCTCAAGCTCGGCGATCGACTGGGGTGGGTTCGTCATGACGCGACCTGAAAACGACCGCGCCCAGTTTAGTCCGGCGCCAGCCGTTGTCAGCAATATCCAGACCCCGAACGCCCGGCGCATGATAAGGGGCGCCCATACCCCGATCGTCCGCCCCCGGCGCGGCCAGGAGCCTTTCGAGACTTGCCATGGTATTGATGGTGCTTAGCGTGGTCGGCAGCGATCGGCCCGGATTGACCCAAGCGCTGGCGGCCGCGGTTCTGGCGGCCGGCGGCAACTGGTTGGAGGGTCACCTCAGCCGGTTGGGCGGCCTCTATGTCGGCTCGGTGCTGATCGAGCTTGAGGCGGACGCCGTCGACGGCTTGCGATCGGCCGTCGATGCGGTCGACGCCTACGGCCTGGAGGTGCGGATCGCGCCCGCCATTGACGCGGACGGCGTGGGCGGCGAGGCCTTTCAGTTCAGCCTGGTCGGGCAGGACCAGCCGGGGATCGTGAACCAGGTGACCACGGTGCTGAGCGGCCTCGGCGCTAATATCGAGTCGTTCAGGTCCTGGATCGACGCCGAACCGCACTCGGGCGCCTCGCTGTTCCATATCGAGGCGCGCCTTCGCCTGGCGACTGAAGGCCGGGCGGCGCGAATCCAGGCGGCGTTGGAGGACATCTCGGCCGAGATCATGGTCGATGTGGCCCTGAAGCCGGCGCATTAGCGCCGGAGGCCGACGCCACCGTACTCGGCGTCATGTCGTCCGTCGAAACGCGAACGCCTGCCGGACGGGCGCGATCCGGAATTCGGGCAGATGACTTGCGACCAGATCGAAGGTCTCTTCGGCGAGCGCGCCGACCTCGTCGACAGCCGCCCTGGGCGTCGCGGTAAGCAGTCGACGGATGCGTGGGACGAGGGCGTCAGGTTTGAGGGTGAGGAGGCTCGCCTCCCACGCCAGCCACTTGTGAGACGGATGCGGCGTGAACACGCGGTTCAGTCCGAACAGCGCGTCGAGAAGGCCCTGCAGGTTATCGACCAGATCGCGATGCAGCAGCAGCACGTCATCGCGGGCGACCAGCATTTCCAGCCGCTCCCGGGGTCGCAAGCTCAAACCCTTGGCGACCATCGCCAGGGCCAGCGAGGTTGGGTAGGTCGCGCATCGGTCGCGCCACGCCTCGATCAGGCTCGCCCCGTGGAGCAGCTCACCGTGAAGCAGGGCCGTGATCCGCACCTGAAGTTCGGGCTCGGTGTTGGCGTCCCGAAGGGCGGCGGTCAGGTGACCGTCGATGGTCGACGTCAGGAAGCTGCCGGCGTCGACCTTGACGCCATCGATCCGGTAGCCGTCCGCCCACTCGTGTTCATCTTTCTCGGCGTAGACGCGCTCCCATCCGGCGCCTTCAACCGTCGCGATCCGCTCGTCGTCGCTGGGCGGCCGCCGCCAGTAGACATCCAGCTCGATGTCGGAAAGATCGTCGGCGAGACCTCGGGCGACGGAGCCCGCAAGCAGGACGGCGGCGACGGCGGGATTGTCGGCGTAGCGCTCGGCGGCGCGCCTGGCGATCGCGCGCCGGCGCTCGATCGCGTCTGGGCTGCTCATGCCTTCTTCGGGGCGTGGCTTTCCAGTTCGTGCATCTCCCACAGGTCGTTGCGGGAGAAGTGCAGATGCTGCCGCACGGCCATGACCGGGCTCATACCCAGTCGCTTTTCCAGGGCGTGGAGCTGGTGGAAACGCTCGCGCACGTCGTCGCGGAAGGCCGTGGCCTCGTGCACCTCCATCGCCAGCAGGCTGGTTTCGGCGCGGACCACCAGGTCGGTGTGCAGGTGGACATAGTCGAACAGGTCGCGCTCGCCCTCCGGCCCCATGCGCGCGCCAAGCGCTTTTAGCGCGCGGCCGTTATTGGTCTCGGCGAAGGCGCCCGAATCGATGTCCTGCAGCAGCTTGCCGTGGGCCTCGCGGTTTTCGGCCAGCCGGCGATGGGCGTAGCGCTCGCCGAGCGCGAAGATGACGAACAGGCCCAGCGGCACCGCCAGCAGCACCACCGCCATGGCTTCGATGGGCGCGTTGGTGAAGTGGTTGAAACCCGCATGCAGGGCGATGGCCGCGGCCAGGCCTGGCAGGAACAGCAGGAGGTTGAAGTGGAAGCGGTCGGCGTCGAGGCGCAGGCGCGGCGTGTAGAGCACCTGGGAGAGCACCGCGAAGATGGCCGACGCGCCGCCGTGCATGATCGCGGTGCCAAAGCCGCGCACCAGCCAGACCCCCAGGGTCGCATGGGCGAATTCGTGCAGGTAGAAGATGTTCTCGGCCACCGAAAAGCCCGCGCCGACGGTGAAGCCGGCGATGGCCGCGTCGATCAGATAGCCGATGCGGTTGTAGGCGAAGAGGCCGATCAGCAGGACGCACTTCAGGGTCTCCTCGACCACCGGCGCGACCCACTGCGAATAGCTGGTCTGGCGCAGGGGAAACTGGTCGAGCACGCTGCCGTTGGCGAAGTAGCTGGCCGCCGCCAGCACGGCGCCGCCTAGCAGCAGGAGGGCGATTTCGCGCAGGCCGATCAGCCGGAAGGCATCGACGCGCTCGAACACCATCAGGCAGACGAGCACCGGCGCCAGCGCGATGACGGCCTTGAGCAACATGGGGTCCATGGCAGCCCCCTTACATAATCTTGAGCGAAACCATCAGCTCGGTATGTCCGGGCTGGCCGCTCTCGAGCCCCTCGGCCGCGCCGAACGACAGCGTCATCGGCAGGCGGAGCGCGGCGGTGAAGTTCAGGTCCACCTGGCCGCCGAAGGACTCCAGCGTCCGGCCGGGCGCGCCGCCCGGCTGCTCGATCTCCATCACGCCGGCGAACAGGGCCGGGCGCAGCGAACTGAGGAACAGGCTCGGCCGGCCGACCTCGGCGAAGCGCACGGGCGGCAGGTTCAGCTCCACCAGGCCCTTGGCGAAGCCGCGGGCGGTGATCGCGTCGATATCGAAGCCGGGAAAGCTGTCCCAGTCGCGGTAGCGCTTCACCTCGCCGTCATCGACGTAGTTGTTGCCGAAGGCGCCCAGATAGAAGCTGCCAAGCGGGTTCGAACTGGTCCCGCCGGCGATGCCGCCGGCGCCGTAGACCCAGATCGAGGCGTGGTTGGCGCTGATGGGAACGCCGGCGCCGAATCCCGCGCGCGCCTTCGGATAGTTGCCGCCGTCGGAGATGTCGTCGTCATAGGCCAGGTTCCATACCAGGCCGCGCTCATAGTCGACCGAGCCCAGAGATTTTGTGGTGTCGGCGTATTTCAGCGCCATCCGCAGCGAGGTGATGTTGGTGTCTTCGCGTCCGGTCGAGACGTTCTGCGCCCCCGGCAGGGTGTCGAGGCCGACATAGCGGGTCAGCTTGGCGCTGAAATCGAGTTCGCGCGGCAGGTCGTAGATCAGCGGCTTGTGGTAGTCGACGCTGAAGGCGTCGCCCTTGCGCGCCCGCTCGGTCGGCCCGAACAGGTCGTAAAAGCCGGCGTCATTGTGCCAGTACTCGAAGTTCCAGGCGATGGTGTGGAAGTCGACATCGGCATGCCACTGCTCGCCGCGCGAAAGGTCGCCGGCCGGCGAATAGCCGCCCGTCAGCGTCAGCTGGTCGAACTGCATCGGGTCTTCGAAGATGAAGTGCCAGCCATAGACGGCGTGACCCTTATAGCCCTCGATCACCGGATAGTCGGCGTCCAGCGTCATGGCATGGAAGGGCGAATACTTGTCCTGGCTGATGATCATCGAATCCAGCGGCACCCTGGCCGGCGAGCCGACCGCCCAGCTCTTCACCTCGGGATGCTGGTCGGCGACCTGGGTCCCGAGGAACTTGATGGAGCCGACACTGTCCAGCGGCCTGGGGTCGAAACGCACCGGGGTGAACCCCTTGCCGGTGTATTCAAAGGCGATCATCGAGCCGTCGGCCTGCGGGATCGGACGGAAGAGGCCGGTGGAGGCGTTGGAGACCGCATCGACCTTCTGGGTCGCCAGGTCCAGGCGGTAGATGTTGGAGGCGCCGGTGTAATAGGAGCTGCCGTAGAGGTATTTGCCGTCCGGTGAGAAGACGAAGCTCTCCGGCTGCGAGGTGCCCAGGGTCAGCTGGGCGACGGGTTTCGCATCGTCCTGGGTCAGGTCGCCGATCCGGTAGACCTTCACCGACTGGTCGCCGTTGATCTCGCCGACCGAATAGGAGAGCAGGGTCCCGTCGGGCGAGATGTCCGGATCGAAGGGGATGCGGCCGTAGGGAAAGGTGTGGATCTGGGTCCAGCCGCTATAGGGCGGATCGATGCGCACCAGGGTGACCAGGCCGTTCAGGTGGCGAAAGCCCCAGATCGACTTGTCGTGCGGGTTCATCACGATGTCGCCGATGCGGCCGTCGCGGATCATCATCCTGGTCTTACCGGTGGCGATGTCCACCTGCATGATGTCGCGATAGGCGTAGTTGTCGGTGGTGTAATAGGCCTTTTCCGAGTCCGGATCGTAGGCCAGCGACGTGACCTGGTAGAGCATGGCGCCCTTGATATCGACCAGGTGGCGGATCTTGCCCGAGCCCAGCGTCAGGACGCCGACATGGCCGATCACGCCGGGATAGCGGAAGGCGCCGATCATCTCGCCGTTGTGCGGATCGATGAAGGCGCGCGAGACCGAGCCCAGGGCCCGCGGGGTCAGGTAATGCAAGGGTGTCAGCGGGTACTGGCTGACCGAGGCCAGGTTGGCGGCCTGGAAGCCGTGCTCCCAGACGATCCACTCGTTCCAGACCTGGTCGAGCGATTCGCCGAACACCTTCTTGAACTGCACCGAGTAATAGGCCGCGCTGCCTTCGTCGCGGCGCAGCCACTCGACCATCTTCGCCGGCGAGCGGGTGAGCGCGAGGTAGCTCATGAACCGCGTGCCGTAGAGGTAGTCGTTGACGCCCACCTGGAAGTCGACGGCGGTGCCCTCGGACTCCAGGCCCAGCGGCGTATAGAACCGCGCCTTGTCGCGGACCATGGCCCGAAAGACCATCTCGTCATAGGCGCCCTGGGCCCGGCCATACCCGCCGGCCATCCAGGTTTCCATGAAGACGGCGCTGCCCTCCAGATACCAGCGCGGCACGTTCACTCGCGGGGTGGCCAGAAAATTGTACAGGATGGATTCCGGATGGTCCTGCAGCGGCATCGGCTTGCCGTGGAAAAAGGTCCGCCAGCCGGCGTCCTGGGCGTTCCACACGTCCATGGTGGCGACGTGCGTCAGCTCGTGGTTCATCAGGGTGAAGAACCGCTCGCCGGCCGAGAAGGTCTCGAAGGTCTGGCTGAGCGGGGCGATGTCGACCAGGATGGCGTTGTTCGGAGATCCCCGCGCCGCGGCGTTGCCGTAGTCGGAGAAGTCCTTGAGCAGGATGGTGGTCTTGTCCCACGGCTTCCAGCCCCAGGTCTTCTGCTGGAAGGCCATGGAGTTCTCGAAACTGCGCGCCACATAGGGCGTCAGGTAGGTCTCCGACGGGTCGAAATAGAGCAGCCGCAGATCCTTGGTCTGCAGCGAATTCAGGTCGATCTCGTCGAGGAATCCCGGCGCGGCGGGCGTCTTGGGGGTCGGCTGGGCGGTGTTCGACTCACCGGGAGACGGCGGCGCCGCCACCGGCCCGCCCTCGGTGGTTGGCGCTGGCGGCTGCATCGGGAACGGCGCCGTGGGGGCGCCGGCCTCGGCCTGGGCGAGCGCGGTCCCGCACCAGACAAACGCCATGGCCGCGCCGATAAGGCCGGACTGAAACCGCAACGCGTCCCCCCGGACCCCAGATAAGCTTACTGGCTAAGCGCCTTGGCGAAGCCCGGGCTGGACAGGGCCGCTCCGAAGGCTGGATTGGAGGCAAGCGCCGCAAAGGCTGGCTGACTGGCCGCCGATTGGAACGCCGCCGAGTTCGCCGCCAGCGCCGACAGCGCCTTCGGATTGGCCGCCAGGGCCTGGAAGGCCTGGGCATTGGCGGCCATCGACGCAAACGCCTGCGGATACGCCGCCATCGCCGCGACCGCCTGGGAATTGATGCCAGAGGCCGCCATGTTGGCCGCCGCCGCTTTCGAGGCGAAGGCCGAGGCGCTGGCGGCCATGGAGGCGAGCGCCTGCGGGTTGGCGGCCAGGGCCTGGAAGGCCTGGGCGTTGGCGGCGAGCGCCTGGAACGCCTTGGCGTTGGACGCCATGGACGAGAAGGCCTGCGAGTCGCCGCGGATGGCCGACATCGCCTTGGCGTCCTGGGCCAGGGCCTGGAAGGCCTGGGCGTTGGCGGCCATGGACGAGACCGCCTTGGCGTTCGCCGCCGCTGACTGGAAGGCCTGTGGGTTGCCGGCGTAAGCCGCGAAGGCCTTGGGATTGGCGGCCATGGCCTGGAAGGCGGCCGGCTGGCTGGCGAAGGCCTGGAAGGCCTTGGCGTTGGACGCCATCGCCGAGAAGGCCTGGCTGTTGGACGCCATGGAACTCATCGACTGAGCCGAGGATGCCGCGCTGGCGAACTGCGCCGCCGACTGGGCGGCGCTGGCCAGGGCGGCGGGATTGGAGGCCAGGGCCTGGAACGCCTGAGCGTTGGCGGCCATGGAGGCGAACGCGCTCGACGTCGCCGCCGACTGGAAGGCCTTGGAGTCGGCTGCAAAGGCCTGGAAGGCCTTGGCGTTCGACGCCATGGCCGAGAAGGCCTGAGAATCGCCACGGATGGCCGACATGGCCTTGGCGTCCTGGGCCAGGGCCTGGAAGGCCTCGGCGTTGGCGGCCATGGCCGAGACCGCCTTGGCGTTCGCCGCGGCCGATTGGAAGGCCTGCGGGTTGCCGGCGTAGGCGGCAAAGGCCGACGGATTGGCGGCCATGGCCTGGAAGGCGGCCGGGTGGCTGGCGAAGGCGCCGAAGGCGGCGGCGTGGCT
>DASYAQ010000068.1:0-2234 GCA_036501225.1 Caulobacteraceae bacterium
CCGACCTTCAGGCCGATGGGGTTCTTGATGCCGCGCATGTATTCGACGTGGGCGCCGTCGAGCTGGCGGGTGCGCTCGCCGATCCAGAGCAGGTGGGCGGAGACGTCGTACCAGTCGCCGGACGTGGAATCGACGCGGGTCAGCGCCTCCTCGTAGGCCAGCAACAGCCCCTCGTGGGCGGTGAAGAACTCGACCCGGTGCAGGTCGGGCTGGCTTTCCGGCGTCACCCCGATGGCGGCCATGAAGGTCAGGGCCTCGGTGATCTTGTCGGACAGCTCGCGATAGCGCGTCCCCAGCGGGCTGTCGGCGACGAAACCCAGGGTCCAGCGGTGGATGTTGTAGAGGTCGGCATAGCCGCCGCCGGCGAAGGCGCGCAGCAGGTTCAGGGTCGCGGCGGACTGGCCATAGGCCTTGAGCAGCCGTTCGGGGTCCGGCGTGCGGCTGGCGGCGTCGAACTCCATGCCGTTGATGTTGTCGCCGCGATAGGAGGGCAGCGTCACCCCGCCGATGGTTTCGGTGGCGTCCGAGCGCGGCTTGGCGAACTGGCCGGCCATGCGGCCCACCTTCACCACCGGCTTGCCGCCGGCGAAGGTCAGCACCACCGCCATCTGCAGGATCAGCCGGAAGGTGTCGCGGATATTGTCGGCGGCGAACTCCTTGAAGCTCTCGGCGCAGTCGCCGCCCTGCAGCAGGAAGGCCTTGCCCGCCGCCACCTCGCCCAACAGGCTCTTCAGCCTCCGGGCCTCGCCGGCGAAAACCAGCGGCGGCATACGGCGAAGCTCGGCCTCCACGCGCTCAAACGCCGCGGCGTCCGGATAGTCGGCCGGCATGTGCCTGGCGGGCCTGGATCTCCAGGACGGGGGCGTCCAGCGGTCGGTCATGCGGCTCCTCGCGAAGGGCGCGCTTTTAGACCATGCGCCTGGCAAAGAATACCTCTCCCATAGGGAGAGGGAGGGGACCCACGGCCGGAGGCCAGTGGGACGGTGAGGGGTTACGGCGCTTCAGGCGCACCGGTTAACGCACGGACATGTCAGGCTAATCCGAGAGGCCGTAACCCCTCACCGTCCCGATCGCTTCGCTCCGGGTCCCTCCCTCTCCCTCCGGGAGAGGTGTATTATTCCGCCGCCACCAGTTCGGCCGGGACGTACTTCTCGTGCATGGTGACCAGCTCCTCGGCCGCCGTGGGGTGCAGGGCGCAGGTTGAGTCCCATTGCACCTTGGTCAGGCCGGCCTTCACGGCGATGGCCGCCATCTGGATCATCTCAGGCGCGTCGGCGCCGACGATGTGGCAGCCGACGATCCTGCCGCTGGCGCGGGCGACAATCAGCTTCATCATCATCCGCTCGTCGCCGCCGACGAAACCCGAGCGCATGGGGCGGAACCTGGTCAGATAGATGTCGATCTCGCGGTGCACGTGCCGCGCCTCGCCTTCGGTCAGGCCCACCACGCCCACCGGCGGCTGCGCGAAGACGGCGGTCGGCACGTCGGCATGGTCGAAGCTCATCGGCCGGCCATAGAATTCGGTCTCCGCGAAGGCCTGGGCCTCGCGGATGGCGACCGGGGTCAGCGGCATGCGGTTGGTGATGTCGCCGATGGCCCAGATGTGCCCGACATTGGTGCGCGAAAACTCGTCGACGGCGATGGCGCCCCGGTCGTTCAGCTTCACGCCCGCCTTCTCGAGGCCCAGCGTCTTGACGTGCGGGTCGCGGCCGGTGGCGAACATCACCACCTCGGACTCGACCTGCACCGAATTGGTCACGTGGCTGACCAGGACGCCGTCGGCGCGTTTCTCGATCCGCTCGTGCTGGTTGGACAACAGGACGCGCAGGCCGCGCAGGCGCAGTTCGTCGGCCAGGTGCGCGCGCACGTCCTCGTCGAAGCCGCGCAGCAGGTTCGGGCCGCGATAGACCAGGGTCACGTCGACCCCCATGCCGTGGAAGATGCAGGCGAACTCGACGGCGATATAGCCGCCGCCGACGATCACCATCCGCTTGGGCAGTTCGGGCAGCTGGAAGGCTTCTTCCGAGGTGATGACGTGCTCGATTCCGGGCACGTCGGCGGGCAGGCTCGGCCGGCCGCCGGCGGCGATCAGCACCTTTTCGGCGCTGAGCTTCTGGGTTCCCGTCTCGGTCTTCACCTCCAATGTATGCGGGTCGAGGAAGCGGGCGGTTCCATAGAGGATGTCGGCGCCGGCCTTGGCCAGATTCGAGGTGTAGACGCCCGACAGCCGGGCG
>DASYAQ010000069.1:0-2039 GCA_036501225.1 Caulobacteraceae bacterium
TTGATCAGGCTGCGGAAGGGCGAAAGCGACAACAGGTGCCGGTGCTGATAGTCGGGGCCCGTGATGTCCAGCGCCAGGCGGTTGTCGATCAGGGCGATGGTCAGGGCGTAGGGCCCGCCATCGGCCCCGGCCGGCTCGAAATAGTTGGCTTCCAGCAGGTCGAAGATGGCGACCTGCCGCTCATGCTCCTGGTCGCGCGATACCGAGGCCAGCGACGCCTCGTCGAGGACCACGCTCTGCAGCCGCTGCCTGGATCGGTCGTCGGTCATCGAACGCGATCCTCCCCCTCGGGGGGAGGGGGTGACCCGAAGCGGGCGCGGCCGGCATCGCACCCCCTGCACCGCCCCGCACGCGGTCCCCCTCCCCCCACGGGGGAGGATCTTGGTGCCGTCATCGCCAAGATCGGATTCCTCTGGACTGGGACTGCTTTAGTGCAAGAGCGGCTGCTTCGTCATCCCGCGCGCGGCTCAAGGCCGCCGATTGAGCCGGACCGTGGCCGATCGGGCATGGGCGGGCAGGCCCTCGGCCTCGGCCAGCGCCGCCGTGGCGGGGGCAAGACGGGCGAAGGCCTCGGCGTCGCACTTGATGATCGAGCTGCGCTTCAGGAAGTCGAAGACCGACAGGCCGGACGAAAACCGCGCCGCGCGGCTGGTCGGCAGCACATGGTTGGCGCCGGCCACATAGTCGCCGATGGCCTCCGGCGCATAACGGCCGAGGAAGATCGCCCCGGCGTGACGGATCTCGGCGCCCAGCGGCTCGGGATCGGCCAGGGCCAGCTCGACGTGCTCGGGCGCGATCCGGTTCACCAGGCCGGCGGCGGCGGCAAGGCTGGCGATCACCACCGCGCCGTGGTCGCGCCAGGAGGCGCTGGCGGTCCCGGCGGTGGCCAGGGTCAGGAGCTGCTGTTCGATGGCGGCCTCGACGCGGGCTGCGAAGGCGGCGTCGTCGGTGATCAGGATGGATTGGGCGTCGGGATCGTGCTCGGCCTGGGACAGCAGGTCGGCGGCGATCCAGTCCGGATCGTTCTGGCCATCGGCGACCACCACGATCTCCGACGGACCGGCGAGCGCATCGATGCCGACGATGCCATAGAGTCGGCGCTTGGCGGCGGTGACATAGGCGTTGCCGGGCCCGACGATCTTGTCCACCGGCGCGATCGGCCCGGCGCCATAGGCCAGCGCCGCGCAGGCCTGGGCGCCACCCACCCGCCAGATCTCGCCGACCCCGGCCTCCTTCGCCGCCGCCAGCACCGCCGGCTCCAGGCGCCCCGGCGGGGTGACCATGGCGATGCGCTCGACGCCCGCCACACTTGCGGGGACGGCGTTCATCAGCACGGTGGAGGGATAGGCGGCGCGGCCGCCCGGCACATAGACGCCGACCGCCTCCAGCGCCGTCCAGCGCCAGCCCAGTTCGACCCCGGCCTCGTCGGTGAAGCGGGCGTCGGCCGGGCGCTGGCGCTCGTGATAGGCGCGGATGCGGCCCGCGGCGAAGGCGATGGCCTCGCGCACCTCGGGCTGACATTCGGCGGCGCCCGCCGCGATCTCGCCGGCCGTGACGTGTATGGACTCCTCGTCCAGCTCGACGCCGTCGAACCGGCGCGCATAGTCCAGCAGGGCGCGCAACCCCTCCACCCTCACCCGCTCGATGATCTCGGCGACCGCGGCGTCGACCTCGGCCGGCGACCCGCGCGGCTCGTCGAGAAAGGCCGCGAAGTCGGCGTCGAAGCCAGGGTCCTGGGCGTTGAAGCGGCGCATGGGGTCTAGATGCGGGCTTAGCGCCCGGACTCAAGCTTTTTGTGCATATGATGCACGTTGGTGCGACGAGATCGACGCCTTAGGCGGCCACGCAGGCCTTGCCAATCATGCGGGATTCCCGTATGAGCGGGCATGGCCGAACCGGCGTCATTCGAATGGGACGCCACAAAGGCCGAAAGCAATTTAGCCAAACATGGCGTCCCTTTCGCCTATGCATCACGCGTCTTTCTTGATCCTGAAGCGGTGGACTTCGACGTCACCAGTCTCTCTGACGGGGAGCCGCGC
>DASYAQ010000070.1:0-18022 GCA_036501225.1 Caulobacteraceae bacterium
TGTCGGGTTGGGACGCGCAGGATCGTCTTATTGAGCGTGGGACACGAGCCCATGAGAGGAGCCGCCATGCGTGCGAAGACCGAGCCCCCGACACCGGCAGCCAAACTGGCCGCGGAGAACCCCGCGCGCATCCCCACCGACCGTTCCACCCGCCGCGCCGCCCGCGCCGCGCGCCTGACCGCGCGAAGGCTCTTGGAGGCCTCTGCGGCCTGTGCGGCATGGCTCTGCGCGTCTGTCGCGCACGCGGCGGCTTACCCGGCCATGGCGCCGCTGGATCAGTACATGATGGATCGTTCCGCCGAGATCGCGCTGGCGAAGAGCGCCGCGCCGCCTTCCGTCGCTGACAGGGCGACTGTCCTGGTGCTCACGCGTCACGGCTACGTCACCGCGGTCAAGGGCAGCAACGGATTCGTCTGCGCGGTCGAGCGGGCATGGATGTCGCAATACGAGTATCCTGGGTTCTGGAATCCGCACATGCGCGGTCCGCTGTGCTTCAACCCGCCGGCTGTGCGTTCGATCTTGCCATACACGATCAGGCGTACGGAGCTGGTGCTGGCGGGGCGCTCGAAGCCGCAGATGGTCGCCGCGATCCGGAAGGGTATCGACGCGCACGCGCTGCCGCGGCTGGAGGCCGGCGCGCTGACCTACATGATGTCGAAGCAGGGCTACCTGAATGACGACGCGGGCCATTGGGCGCCGCATCTGATGTTCTATTTCCCACGCGCGGCCGGCGCGACATGGGGCGCGGATCTGCCCGGCGCGCCCCCGATGCTGAACCCGCAGTTTCAGGATTCGCCGGAGGCATTGAGCGTGCTGATGGTGCCGGTGACGCATTGGTCGGATGGCACGCCCGCGCCCGCAATGCGGTGAACGGATGGTAAGGCGGAGGTTCACCGGCGCCGAACCCCGTTTGGCGTGAACATGACACCTTCCGATTTGGCTTCGCCGGGCAGCTTCGCTACTGCAGACCCGCGGAGGGCGGGGTTCTGGTGGACGGATCGGCGGAAGGGCCAGCGCGGCCATGGCAGGTTCTGCTCCTCGGCGGACCGTCCGGGGTCGGGAAGACAGCCGTCAGCTATCGGCTGGCCCGCCATTTCGGCGTCGGCATTACCGAGGTGGACGACTTCCAGGTTCTGCTTGAGCGGATGACCACCGCCGAACAACAGCCGGCGATCCACTTCTGGCGAACCCATCCGGCGCCCGAACAGCTCTCGGCGGCCGAGATCATGCAACGGTTGCTGGAGCTGGGCGACGCCATGAGCCCTGGGCTCGAGGCGGTCATCGCCAATCACCTGGAGACTTCAACGCCCATGGTGCTGGAAGGCGACTTCATTCTGCCCGCGCTGGCGGCGCAAGCGCGCTTTTCGGGCCGGGCCAATGGCGGACGGGTTCTTGGAGCCTTCCTGCATGAGCCGGATGAACAGCAGCTGGTCGCCAACTACCTGGCGCGCGAGCCCGAGCGCGGCCCGCAGGTCAAACGCGCCCAGGTGAGCTGGCTGCATGGCCAATGGCTGAGAGGAGAAGCCGAACGGCATGGCTTGCCGGTTGTGCTCGCGCGGCCCTGGGACACCGTCCTCGAGCGTCTCGTAGCCGCGGTATCTTGAGAGCCGCGCTCAGCCACCGCGCCGAGCCATATCGGAAGGTCCGCTGTCGCCGGGTCCGGTTGGCCGTGTGGCTAGACCGGGCCGCGCACGCTCGCGACCGGGGTCAGGTGCGCCGGCGGGGCCAGGATGGCGGCGGTGGCGAAGACCAGGGCCGAGATCGCGAACAAGGCGGCGGCCGCCAGGGCGGGCCAGACCCGCTCGCGGACGACCGGCGGCTCCAGCCGGATGCGGGCGTCGGCCATGGCCTCGGCGAAGGCTTCGCGAGCGTTGTACGACTCATAGCCGGTCATCGTCAGAGGCTAGCAAAGCCTGCTCGCGCCGTCACCGGAACCCGCGGCGGAGATGGACGACGAGATCGCGCGGCTGAAAGGCCCGCAGCCGCGCCCGAAGTTCAGCGGTGCGCGACGCGACGAGCGAAATCGTCTGAATCCGACACTTCGCGGCGAACTTGACGGAACCCGAGGCCAGCTTGGCGGTTCGACTGGTGCGGGCGGCGTTCTGACTCTTGCCGCCATGGGTGATCGACGGTGGCATGGCGCAGCTCTTTGGTCCCGGGGCGGATGTGGTTGCGCGGATCGTCCTGGTCGCGCTGGTCGTCACCCCGTTCCTGATCGTCGGCAGCCTCTATGTCTGGGCCGGCTCGCCCTATCACACCCGCGCCGGGGAGACCGTTGCGCAGCCCATCCTCTTCAGCCACGCCCACCATGTCGGCGAGCTGGGGCTGGACTGCCGCTTCTGCCACGCCTCGGTCGAGACCGGCCGGTTCGCCGGCATGCCGGCCACCGAGGTTTGCATGACCTGCCATTCGCAGATCTGGACCAATGCGCCGATGCTGGCCCCGATCCGCGAAAGCCTGGCCAAGGATCAGCCGATCCAATGGGTCCGGGTCAATAATCTGCCGGACTACGTCTATTTCGACCACAGTGTCCACGTGGCCAAGGGCGTGCCGTGCGAGGCCTGCCACGGCCGGGTCGCCGACATGCCGCTGATGCGCCAGGCCGCGCCGCTGACCATGGGCTGGTGCCTGGACTGCCACCGCAACCCGGGACCGAATTTGCGGCCGCGCGAGGCGGAGTTCGACACGCGCTGGACCGGGGTCGGCGATCCGGCGAAGCGCGCCGCCGCCCTGATGGCCGCCTATCACGTCAGCACCGCTGGCCTCACCGACTGCGCGACCTGCCACCGATGAGTCCGACCTTCACAGTCACGCGCGGCCCGAGGCGAGGCGCTCCGCTCGATCGCCGCCGGGCGCTGAAGCTGCTGGCGGCCGGCGCGGCGACCGCGCTGGCCTCCTGCGGGCCGCCGCGCGAGGCGATCGTCCCCTACGCCAGGGTCGGTGACGGCGAGGACCTGGCGCCCGGCGCCATCCGCCGCTACGCCACCACCCTCACCCTGGCCGGCTACGGACGCGGCGTCGTCGGCCGGGTCGTGGATGGTCGGCCGATCAAGCTGGAGGGCAATCCGGCGCATCCGGCCAGCCTCGGCGGCAGCGACGTCTTCAGCGAAGCCGCCATTCTCGACCTCTACGATCCCTGGCGCGCCAAGGCCGCCGCCGGCCCGACGGGCGTGGCGGCGTGGTTGGACTTCGCCGAGGCCCTGACGGCGCGCCTGGCCGGCCACGCGGCGGACAGGGGCGCCGGCCTTCGCCTGCTCACCGGCCGCGTCACCGGTCCCACGCAGCTTCGCCTGATCAAGGCCATCCAGGCGCGGTTTCCAGCCATGGTCTGGGCCCGCTACGAGCCGCTGCACGACGACGCCGAGCGCCAGGGAACGCGCCTGGCCTATGGCCGGCCGTTGACCCCGCGGCCACGCTTCGCAGAGGCCGACGTCATCCTCTGCCTTGGCGCCGATCCGCTCGGGCCGGGACCCGATCAGGTCGCCTGGGCGCGCGCCGTCATGGCCCGCCGCCGCGGCGGCGCCGCCATGTCCCGGCTCTATGTCGCCGAGCCCGGCCTGAGCCTCACCGGCGCCGCGGCCGATCACCGGCTTCCCGCCGGCCCGCTGGTTATGCAAGCCCTTGGGCTGGAGGTCGCTCGCCGACTCGGGGCGCCGGCCCAGCCCGGCGAGACGACGCCGCGGGCCCTGGCCTTCGCCGAAGCCGTCGCCGCCGATCTGGTCGCGCACAAGGGCCGCGCCGTGGTGCTGGCCGGTGCGGGTCAGCCGGCGCAGATGCACGCCCTCGCCGCCTGGATCAACCAAACCGTGGCCGCGCCGGTCGACGTCATCGACGCTATTGATCCGAACCCGGACGATCATGCCGAGTCTCTGGCCAGGCTGACCCGCGACCTGCAGGCCGGCGCGGTCACCAGCCTCGTGGTGCTGGACGCGAACCCCGTCCACGACGCGCCCGAGGGCGACGCCATCGCCGCGGCCATCGGCCGGCTGCCGTTCAGCGCCGATCTCGGCCTCTATAAGGACGAGACCGCCGCCGCCTGCCGCTGGGGCGCGCCATTGAGCCACCCCCTCGAAGGCTGGTCGGACGCCGTCGGACCGGACGGCACGCCCAGCCTCGCCCAGCCGCTGATCCGGCCGCTCTATGACAGCCGTACCGCCGAACAGGCGCTTGCGCTGATGGCCGGTGAGCCGGATGCCGCCGCGCGCGACCTGGTCCGCGCCACCTGGCGGCCTGGCGCGGCCGGCGATTTCGAGGCGGAGTGGCGTCAGGCGCTGATCGCCGGCGTGCTCAGGCGTGGCGGCCCAGCCCCGACCGCGCCGCCGGCGGCGCGCTGGGTCGAGCCGACGCCCATCACCCGCTCGCCGCTGATCCTGGCGCTCAGCCCGCATCCCAGCCTGTGGGACGGCCGCTACGCCGCCAACGCCTGGCTGCAGGAATGCCCCGATCCGCTGACCAAGGAAGTCTGGGGTCAGTCTTTGCGCCTCTCGCCCAGCGACGCGCGGACGCTCGGCCTTGGCCACGGCGATCGGGCAAGACTGGGCTTCGGCTCGCGCACGATCGAGGCGAACGTGCGGGTCACGCCGGACCAGGCGCTGGGGGTGGCGAGCCTGCCGCTGGGCGGCGGCCGCGCGCGCGCCGGTCCGATCGGCTCGGGCCTGGGCGGCAACCCGGCCAGGCTGCGCGGCCCGGGCCTGGCCTGGAGCCTGGAAGGCCTGCACATCGAGCGCCTGGGCGCCGGCAGGGACGGGCTGGCGACCCAGGCCGATCACCGGTTGGACGGCGACACCGGCGAGCTGCTGCCGACCATGAGCCTGGCCGCCCTCGCCGCCGGCGCGCGTCCGGGCGCCGATCGGCCGCCGCCGTCGCTGCTCACCACCCCGCCGCGCGGCGAGCATGCCTGGGCCATGGTCATCGACGCCGCGGCCTGCATCGGCTGCAACGCCTGCGTGGTGGCCTGCCAGGCCGAGAACAACGTGCCGGTCGTCGGGCCGGACGAGATCGCCGTCGGCCGCGACATGCACTGGCTGCGCGTCGACCGCTACGATCCGGGGCCAGACGACGACCCGAATGCGGGCTTCCTGCCCGTGCCGTGCATGCAGTGCGAGCAGGCGCCGTGCGAGCCGGTCTGTCCGGTCGAAGCCTCGGTGCACGACAGCGAGGGCCTGAACGACCAGGTCTACAATCGCTGCGTCGGCACCCGCTTTTGCCAGGCCAACTGTCCGTACAAGGTGCGCCGCTTCAATTTCCGCGACTATACGGCCGGCGCGCCCTGGCGCGATCTCGACGTCACGGCGCTGAAGGCGCAGCGCAACCCCGAGGTCAGCGTGCGCGGCCGCGGCGTGATGGAGAAGTGCACCTACTGCGTGCAGCGGATCAGCGCCGCGCGCGCCGAAAGCGCCCGCGACGGCCGCCCGATCGCCGACGGCGCGGTCAAGACCGCCTGCCAGACGGCCTGCCCTAGCGAGGCGATCAGTTTCGGCGACCTTGAGGACGACGCGTCGCGGGTCGCCGGCCTGCGCCGCGATCCGCGCCACTATGTGTTGCTGAACGAGCTCGGGACCCGGCCGCGCACCACTTATCTGGCGCGCGTGCGCAATCCGAACCCGGCGCTGAGGAAGCCGGCATGAGCGCCCGACGCTGGACCACGGCGCGCGCGCCGGGGCTTTCGGCGCTGGACGGGCGCATCGTCCGTCCAGTGCTCGGTCGGCCGACGCGCGGCTGGTGGCTTGCGGTGGCGGGCTCTGGCGCGCTGACCCTGGTCATGCTCGCCGGCATCGCCTGGACCTTCGCCGAGGGGATCGGGGTCTGGGGCAACAACACCAGCGTCGTCTGGGGCTTCGGCATCGCCAACTATGTCTGGTGGATCGGAATCGGCAACGCCGGCACGCTGATCTCGTCGATGCTGCTCTTGACCCGCCAGCGCTGGCGCGCCTCGATCAACCGCTTCGCCGAGAGCATGACGCTGTTCGCGGCCGCCATCGCCGGGGTCTTTCCCATCATCCATATGGGCCGGCCGATGTTCTGGTACTGGCTGGCCCCGTATCCCAACACCATGTCGCTCTGGCCGCAGTGGCGCAGCCCGCTGGTCTGGGACTTCTGGGCCATCCTTTCCTATATCCTGTTTTCGCTGATCTTCTGGTACGTCGGCCTGTTGCCGGACCTGGCGGTGCTGCGCGACCGCGCGCGGGGCCTGCGGATCCGCCAAGTCTATGGGGCCCTGGCGCTCGGCTGGCTGGGCTCGGCGCGGCAGTGGCGGCTGCACGGCAAGCTGCACCGGACCCTGGCCATGCTGGCCGTGCCGCTGGTCTGCTCGGTCCACTCCATCGTCGGCCTGGACTTCGCCGCCAGCCTGATGCCCGGCTGGGCCGAGACGATCTTTCCACCCTATTTCGTCGTCGGGGCGATGTTCTCGGGCTTCTGCGTCGTCATCGTGCTGGCGGCGGTCATCCGCCGCGCGCTCGGGCTTCAGAGCGTCATCACCGACGCGCACTTCGACGTCATGGCCAGGATCGTGCTGGCCGCGGCCCTCATCATGGGCGCCGCCTACGCCAGCGAGTGGTTCGCCGCTTGGTACGGCGGCGATCCGGCCGAGGCGCGCTTCCTGCGCTTCATCTTCCTTGGCCCCTATCAGCCGCTCTACGTCGCCATGCTGGCCTTGAACGTCGGCCTGCCGCAGCTGCTGTGGCTGCCGCGGGTGCGGCGCGACGTCGGCGCGGTCGTGCTGATCGCGCTCCTGGTCAATGTCGGCATGTGGCTGGAGCGGATCCTGATCATCCTGGAGACGCTCAGCCACGACTACCTGCCGTCGAGCTGGCGGCTGTTCCGGCCGACCCTGACCGACGGGGCCATCCTGGTCGGCTCGCTCGGCCTCTTCGCCCTGCTGTTCCTCATTCTGTCCCGCGTTGCGCCCCTGGTCTCCATCCATGAGACCGGCGAGCTGGTGGTCACGGAGGCGGCGGCGTGACCCGGGGCGTCATGGCGGTCTTCGCCGCGCCCGATCGGCTGCAGCAGGCCGCGAGCGCCGCCCGCGACGCCGGCTTTCGCCAACTCGAGGTCTTCTCGCCGTTCGAGATGCCCGAGCCAGAGGCCGATGGCTCGCGGACCGACTTCATCGGGTGGTGGACGGCCCTGGGCGGCGGGCTTGGCGCGGCCGTCGCCTATGGCGTCGAATGGTTCAGCGCCGCCTACGCCTATCCGTTCAATTCCGGGGCGCGGCCGCTGAACAGCTGGCCGGTCTTCCTGTTCGCGCCGTTCGAGGTCGGGGTGCTGGTCGCCGCCATTTTCGGGCTCGTCGCCTTCCTGCGCGCCGCGGGCTTGCCGCGGCTGCATCATCCGGCTTTCGAGATCGCCGCCATGGCGCGGGCGAGCCAGGACCGGTTCCTGCTGGTCGTGGCCCGGCCACGCAGTTCCGCCCGGCGCGCGGCGCTCGACGAGGCGCTCAGCGGCGCGCTCGAGATCGTCGAGGTGGAGCTGTGAGGGCCTGGCTCGCCATGACGCTGGCCGCCGCCGGCCTGTTGAGCGCCTGCGACCTCGGCATGAACAAGCAGAGCCGCTATGACACCGAAGCCAGCGCCGATCTCTGGGCCGACGGCGCGGCGGCGCGGCATGCGGCCGACGACACGATCGCCCAGGACGACCCGGCCAGCGCCCGGCCGGCCGTGACCCCAGCCCTGCTGACCAGGGGTCGCGAGCGCTACGCCATCTATTGCGGTCCCTGCCACGGCGAGAGCGGTCGCGGCGACGGGATCATCGTCTCACGCGGCTTCCCGGCCCCGCCGGACCTGGCCCGGCCGAACCTGGGCCAGGCCACTGGCCAGCACCTCTATGACGTCATCTCGGACGGCTATGGAATCATGTATCCGTTCGGCGACCGGGTGGCGCCCGCCGACCGCTGGGCCATCGTCGCCTATCTGCGCGCTTTGCAGACCGCGCGCGGCGGCGATGCGCAACCGGGGCCGGGCGCATGACGGCCATCTTCGCCCACGCCTGGTGGTCGGCCTTCGTCTTCGCCAGCGGCGCGCCGCTGGGCGCGCTGGCCTTGCGGCTGATCGGCCGGCTGACCGGCGGGCGCTGGGCGAGCGCCGAGCCGCTGGCGCGGCTGAGCGCGCTGACGCCCTGGCTCGGCCTGCTGGTCCTGCCGGGCATTCTATTGACGCCGTGGACCTTTCCGACGCCGCCGCCGGGGCCGGCCGCGGCGTATCTCGCCGCGCCCGCCCACATCGCGCGCACGGCGCTGGCGCTAATCGGCTGGAGCCTGATCGCCGTCGGCATGAACCGAGTCCGCGGGCGGCTGTTCGCGGCGCTGGCCCTGGTCTTCCACGGCGTCGCGGTCAGCCTGGTCTCGGTCGACTGGATCATGACCATAGCGCCCGGCTGGATCAGCTCGGCCGGCGGCATGACCCTGGCCGACCAGCAGTTCGCGCTTGCGCTGGCGGTGACCCTGGTTTCGCTGGGGGAGGCCGGCCAGGCCCTGCGCAAGGACATCGCCGGCCTGCTCACCGCCATGCTGCTGGCCAACCTCTATTTCGCCCTGATGACCTATGTCGTGCCCTGGTATGGCGACCTCCCCGGCAAGACCCTCTGGTTCCGGCAGCGGGCGGACGCGCCTTGGCAGGCGCTGCTGGCCGCTGGTCTCACGGTCGGCTCGATCGCGCCGCTCATCCTCCTGGCCCTGGGCCGTCGACGCCCCGCGGTCGTTCGGTTCGCCGGGTTCGCCGCCTGCGCCGGGCTGGCCCTGCAGGCCATCTGGTGGAGCGCGCCAGCGCCAGGGGAGCTTAGCCTGCCGCTGGCGACGCTGTTGGTCGCGGCCGCGGGCGCGGGCCTGGTCGTCCTGGCCGGCGGCTGGCGCCCGGACGCCGGCGAGAGGCTCGCCCATGCCCGATGAACCGCCTGTCAGCCGACTGGCCTCGCCGGAGATCGACGAGCGCGCGATCCTGATCGTGGCGGCCGTTGGCGTCTTCCTGACCGTCATCTGCATGGCCGGCCTGCTTTGGCTTTACGACACCGTCGGCCGCGGCGCTCAGCGGCCGCTGTTCGCCCAGCCCTTCCCGCCGCCGCGCCTGGAAACCGCCCCGATCGCCTCGCCGCGCATGCCGCCCACCGCCGACCCAGCCAGTCCGCACGGCCGCTACCGGGTCGATCCCGAGCGCGAACGCTTCGAGGCGCGGATCGGCGCCGCGATGAGCAGCGTCGCCGCGCGCGGCGCCGGCGCCTATGATCCGTCGGTTGGAGCCACGCCATGAGGCTGTTGGCGGCCCTTGCCCTGATCGGCCTGCTCGCCGGGCCGGCCCGGGCGGCCCTGACGGCCGCCGATACGGCCAAGGTCGGCGTCTTTCCGCCGCCCGACGCGACGGCGCCCTTGAGCCTGGCTTTCACCGACGACGCGGGCCGGCCGACCAGCCTGGGCGCGGCGATGGGCGGAAGGCCGACCCTGCTGGTCTTTTCCGACTATCGCTGCACCTCGCTGTGCGGTCCGGCGCTGGTGCTGGCCAAGGCGGCGCTGCAGCAAACGCACTTGCGCCCCGGCCGGGACTACCGGCTGGTGGTCATCGGGATCGACCCGCGCGACGGGCCCGCCGCGGCGGCGGCCATGCGCGCCGAGCGCATCGGCGACGATCCGGCGCTGAGCCGCGCCGCCAGCTTCCTGAGCGGATCGCCGGCCGCGATCGCCGCGGCCACCCGCGCCCTCGGCTTCAGCTACCGCTACGACGCCGATCACGACGTCTACGCCCATCCGGTGGCCGCCTATGCCCTGGCTCGCGACGGCCGGGCGGCGCGGGTCATTTCCGAGATCGGTTTCCGCCCCGCGGAGCTGCAGTCGGCGCTGCTGCAGGCCGGCCAGGGCCGCATCGCCCCCCTCGCCTATCCGCTCCACATCCTGTGCTACTGCTTCGACACCGCCGCCGGCCTGTACAATGGCGACGTGCTGGCCGCGCTGCGGATCGGCGGCGCGGCGATCGTGCTGGCGCTGGCGCTCGGCCTGGTGGCCGTGGCGAGGCGTGGGGCGCGCCCATGAACCCGTTCTCGCGGCTGTTTTCGGCGGAGGCCAGCACCGGCGCGGCCAGGACCGACGCCATCTTCGTCGGCGTCCTGGCCTTTTCCGTCGTCATCCTGCTGGTCGTCCTGGTCCTGGTGGTCGGCTTCGCGGCCATCTACCGGCGCGGCTCCAAGGCCAGGCGCGGCGATCTGCCAGCCTGGGTCAGCCGCGAGGTTGAGATCGGCTGGACGGCGGCGACCCTGTTCATCGCGCTGTTCATCTTCTGGTGGGCCAGTTCGGCGCAGTTCTCGCAGTGGACCGCGCCGCCGGGCGCTCTGGAGATCCACGTCGTCGGCCGCCAGTGGATGTGGAAGGTCCAGCACCCCTCCGGCGCGCGCGAGATCAACATGCTGCACGCGCCGCTGGGCGTGCCGGTGCGGCTGGTGATGACCTCGCAGGACGTGATCCACTCCTTCTATGTCCCGGCCTTCCGCATGAAGCAGGACGTCCTGCCCGGCCGCTATACCGAGACCTGGTTCAAGGCCTTGCGCCCGGGGACCTACGATCTCTATTGCTCGGAATATTGCGGCCTGGATCACTCCGCCATGACCGGGCATGTGGTGATCATGGCGCCCGCCGACTACGCGCGCTGGGCCCGCGCGCAGCCGGACGGCGACAGCCTGGCGACCCAGGGCCAGGCCACCTTCGTCAGCCTGGGCTGCAGCGGCTGCCACGGCGTGGAGGCTAAGGTCGCCGCGCCGCCGCTGACCGGGGTCTACGGCCGTCGGGTCGCGCTGGCCGATGGCCGCCGCGTCACGGCCGACGAGACCTACCTGCGCGACGCCATCCTCGATCCCGCCAAAAACCGCGTCGCCGGCTATGCGCCGGCCATGCCGTCCTACCAGGGCGTCGCCAGCGAGGAGGATACGGTGGCCCTGGTCGCCTATCTGAAGTCGCTGTCGGCCCCGCCGGCCACGGAGGCGGCGCGATGACCGCGAGCTACCTCACCGAGGAGACCTCGATCGGCTCCTGGCTGCTGACCACCGACCACAAGCGCATCGCCATCCTCTACGCCCTGGGGATCACCGCCTTCTTCTTCCTCGGCGGCGCGGCGGCGACGGTGATCCGGCTGCAACTGCTCAGCCCCAACGGCCACCTGGTTTCGGCCGGCGCCTATAACCGGCTCTTCACCCTGCACGGGGTGGTGATGGTCTGGTTCTTCCTGGTGCCGGCCATTCCGACCACGCTCGGCAACTTTCTGCTGCCGCTGATGATCGGCGCCGACGATGTCGCCTTCCCGAAGCTGAACCTGTTTTCCTGGTACCTGTTTCTGGCCGGCGGCCTTTTGACCGTGCTCTCGCTGGTCGCCGGCGGCGTCGACACCGGCTGGACCTTCTACACCCCCTACTCGACGCTCTATTCGAACTCCAACGTCATGCTGGCGGCCATGGGGGTGTTCGTCGTCGGCTTTTCCTCCATCGTCACCGGCGTCAACTTCATCGCCACCGTGCATATGCTGCGCGCGCCGGGCATGACGTGGTTCCGGCTGCCGCTGTTCGTCTGGTCGATCTACGCCACCAGCCTGGTCATGGTGCTGGCGACTCCGGTCCTGGCCATTTCGCTGCTCCTGGTGATCGCCGAGCGGGTGCTCGGCCTGCCGATCTTCGATCCCCGCTTCGGCGGCGACCCGCTGATGTTCCAGCACCTGTTCTGGTTCTACAGCCACCCGGCCGTCTACATCATGGTGCTGCCGGCCATGGGGGTGGTGTCCGAGATCATCGCCGCCCAGGCCAGGCGCAAGGTGTTCGGCTACGCCTTCATGGTCTACGCCATCATGGGCATAGCGGTGATCGGCTTCCTGGTCTGGGGCCACCACATGTTCACCGCCGGCATGTCGCCCTATGCCAGCCTGGTCTTCTCCTTCCTCTCCTTCATCGTCGCGGTTCCCAGCGCCATCAAGGTGTTCAACTGGACGGCCACCCTCTATCGCGGCCAGATCGCCTTCGATGCGCCGATGCTCTACGCGCTGGGCTTCCTGGGCCTCTTCACCCTGGGAGGATTGACCGGGCTGTTCCTGGCTTCGATCCCGATCGACGTGCACGTGACGGACACCACCTTCATCGTCGCCCATTTCCACTACATCATGGTCGGCGGCACGGTGTCGGCCTTCTTCGGCGGCCTGCACTTCTGGTGGCCGAAGATCACCGGCCGGCTCTATTCGGAGTTCTGGGCCCGGACCGCCGCGATCATCATGTTCTGCGGCTTCAACTTCACCTTTTTCCCCATGTTCATCATGGGTTACCTCGGGATGCCGAGGCGCTACTATCACTATCCGGCGCAGTTCCAGCCCTATCATGTCATGGCGTCCTGCGGCGCGGTGGTGCTGGCGGTCGCCTATCTGGCGCCGCTGGTCTATCTGGGCTGGTCGCTGTTCAAGGGCCCGAGAGCCGGCGCCAATCCGTGGGACGCCACCGGCCTGGAATGGACCACGCCGTCGCCGCCGGCGAAGCAGAACTTCGCCAAGACCCCGACCGTCACCAGCGAGCCCTATCTCTATCACGAAGACGGCCGCACCCATGGCGACCCGCGCAGCCTGAAGCCGCATCGCCGCCAGGACGAGCCGGCCGAATGACCCGCGCCGCCCTGCTGCACGAGCCGTTCAAGAACATCCCGCGCGAGCAGGAGGCGTTCCTGCTGGGCCTGTGGTCCTTCCTGGCCAGCGAAGCCTTGTTCTTCGGCGCCCTCTTCCTGGGCTATGCGGTGGTCCGCCATCTGCACATCGCCGGGTTCGACGAGGGCGCACGGCACACCAACGCCGTGTTCGGGACCGCCAACACCGCCGTCCTGCTCACCTCCAGCCTGACCATGGCGGTCGCCGAGCGCGCCGCCCTGGCCGATCGCGCGCGCCTGGCCCGCATCATGCTGGCCGCGACGCTGTTGCTCGGCCTGACCTTCCTGGTGATCAAGGGGTTCGAGTACCGCGAGGACCTGGAAGAGCACCTGATGCCGGGCCATCAGTTCGCCATCCCCCTGCGGGGCGCGGTGCTGTTCTTCTCCTTCTATTGGGTGATGACCGGCGTGCACGCGCTGCACCTCACCGTCGGCCTGGGCGTTGTCGGGCGGCTGTTCGGGCTCAGCCTCGGCAGGCGGCTGCTGGAAAACCGCGCCTCGATCCAGACCACCACCCTCTACTGGCACCTGGTCGACCTGATTTGGGTGGTGCTCTTCCCGCTCTTCTACCTGGTGGCGCGCGGATGAAGATTTCCGACCGCGACCGCGAGATCATCCTCGTCCCGGTTCTGGTCTGGATCGGGTTGATGGTCGCGCTGGCGGTGACCGTCACCTACGCCTTCTGGCCGCACGCGCCGGTCAAGGTCGAGGTCGCCCTGGTCATCGCCGCGATCAAGGCGGCGCTGATCGCGATCGTCTATATGCGGCTGTCCAGGTCGCCGCCCTTGCTCCGGCTGGCGGCGGTCGCGGCCTTCCTGTGGCTGCTGATGCTGTTCGGGCTGACCTTTGCCGACTATTTGACCCGCGCGCCTGGCTGAGGTGGAACCAGGCGTCCGTAACGCCGTTCACGGATTTATGGACTTCTCCGACGGGCCGGGCGGTCGAGAACGCGCGATTAGCCGCCGGCGCATGCTTGCGGGTGGAGCGTTGCTCGGCGCCGTCCCGGTCGCCGTCGCCGCCGAGACCTTGACCGGTTCGGGCCCGCCCTGGGCGCCCAATACCGCCGCCTATCCGCAAAGCGCCGATCCCGCGCATCGCTACGACTTCTTCTCCGGACCCGAAGCCGCCTTCATCGAGGCGGCCTGCGCGCGGATGATCCCCAAGGACGACCTCGGCCCTGGCGCGCTGGAGGCCGGCGTGCCGATCTTCATCGATCGCCAGCTCGCCGGCGACTTCGGCAAGGCGGCCACCTGGTACATGCAGGGGCCCTGGGACGCTGGCTTGCCGACCCAGGGTTATCAGAGCCGCTACACCCCGGCGCAGATGTACCGGGCGGCGATCGCGGCGGTCGACAAGGCGACGCAGAACGCCTCCAACAACGCCTTCGCCGGGCTGAGCGGCGAGGACCAGGACGCCTTCCTCACGCGCCTGGCCAGCGGCGACCAGCAACTCGAGGGCGTCGACGCCAAGGCCTGGTTCAAGCTCTTGCTGCAGAACGTCATGGAGGGTTTCTTCTCCGACCCGATCTATGGCGGCAACCGCGACATGGCCGGCTGGAAGCTGATCGGCTTTCCCGGCGCGCGCTACGACATGACCGCCTACGTCAAGCAGTACGGCAAGACCTACCCCCTGCCGCCCGTCGGCATCGGCGGCCGCCCGGCCTGGTCGCGGAGCTGATCGATGGCCGGGGCGCACCCGAAGGTCGACGTGCTGATCATAGGCTTCGGCTGGACCGGCGCCATCATGGCCCAGGAGCTGACCGACGCGGGCCTGAACGTGCTGGCGGTCGAGCGCGGCGACTGGATGGACACCGCCACCGACTTCTCCACCAGCTTCGCCCAGGACGAGCTGCGCTATTACTGGCGCAAGGAGCTGTTCCAGAAGCCGGCGCACGAGACGCTGACCATCCGCAACACCGCGAGCCAGACGGCGCTGCCCATGCGCAGCCTGGGCTCCTTCCTGCCCGGCGTCGGGGTTGGCGGCGCCGGCCTGCACTGGAACGGCCAGGTCTGGCGCTTCCTGCCGACCGACTTCACCGCGCGCAGCCACAATCTCGAGCGCTACGGCAAGGCCACCGTGCCCGACGACATGACCATCCAGGACTGGGGCGTCACCTATGCCGAGCTGGAGCCCCATTACGACAAGTTCGAATATCTCTGCGGGGTCTCGGGCAAGGCCGGCAATCTGAGCGGCGCGATCCAGGCCGGCGGCGACCCGTTCGAAGGCCCCCGCTCGCGGGAATACCCCAACCCGCCGCTCGACATGCCCTATGCGCCGATGCTGTTCGCCCAGGCCGCGGCGTCGCTGGGACATCACCCCTTCCCGCACCCGGCCGCCAACATGTCGCGGGCCTATACCAATCCGCTCGGCGTCCAGCTCGGCCCCTGCACCTATTGCGGCTATTGCGAGAAGTACGGCTGCGGCAACTACGCCAAGTCCAGCGCCCAGACCACCATCCTGCCGGTGCTGATGCGCAAGCCCAACTTCACCCTGAAGACCGGCTGCGAGGCGCTGAAGCTCAACCTGGCGCCCGACGGCAAGACCGTCTCCAGCGTCAGCCTGATCGACGCCGACGGCCAGACCTGGGACCAGCCGGCCGACCTGGTCATCCTCAGCGCCTACATCCTGCACAACGTGCGGTTGCTGCTGCTGTCCGGCGTCGGCAAGCCGTACGACCCGAACACCGGCCAAGGCGTGATCGGCAAGAACTACGCCTACCAGATCACCTCGTCGGTCGGTTTCACCTTCGAGGACAAGATCCTCAACCCGTTCATCGGCGCCGGCGCGCTCGGCATGATGATGAACGACTTCAATGGCGACAATTTCGACCATACCGGTCTCGGCTTCATCGGCGGCGGCTATATCGGCGTCTTGCAGACCGGCGCCCGGCCGATCGAGACCTTCTACAATCCGAGCGACCTGACCACCTGGGGCGGCGACTGGAAGAAGAAGGTCGCCCGCGACTACCTGAAGACCTTTTCCGTCGCCACCCACGGCGCGGTGATGAGCCACAAGGGCAACTATCTCGATCTCGATCCGACCTATCGCGACGTCTTCGGCCGGCCGCTGATGCGGATGACCTTCGACTACACCGACAACGAGCACAAAATGTCGGACTATCTGACCGACCGCGCGCTGGAGGTCGCCAAGGCGATGAACCCGCGCGACATCACCCCGCACTATCGCAAGGGCTCCTGGGACGTCGTCCCCTACCAGACCACGCACAATACCGGCGGCGCGATCATGGGGACGGACCCGAAGTCGAGCGCGCTGAACAAGTACCTGCAGATGTGGGACGTGGCCAACCTGTTCGTCATGGGCGCGACCGCCTTCCCGCAGAACGCCGGCTATAACCCGACCGGCACGGTGGCCGCCTTGGCCTATCACGCGGCCGACGCCATCAAGTCACAGTACCTGAAGGCGCCCGGCCAGCCGCTGATGCAGGCCTAGGGCCCGTGAACCGCCTCGGCGCCCTCGCCCTGGCCGCCAGCCTCGCGGGCCTTGTCCTGAGCGCGCCCGGCGCCAGCCAGACCGCCGCGCCGGCGGTCGTCAACCCGCCGTCGCAGGTCGAGCGGGGCCGCTACCTGGCGGTGCTCGGTGATTGCGAGGGCTGCCACGACCGGCCCGGCGGGCAGAGGCTGGCCGGCGGCCTGCCGCTGAACACGCCGTTCGGGGTGATCTATACGGCGAACATCACCCCGGATCGCGACACCGGCATCGGCGGCTGGAGCGAGGCGGACTTCTACCGCGCCATGCACGAAGGCAAGGACGACCAGAACGCCAACCTCTATCCGGCCTTCCCCTATCCCTATTTCACCCGCATGAGTCGCGCCGATGTGGACGCGGTGCGCGCCTGGCTGATGACCCAGCCGCCGGCCTCCTATCGCCCGCCGACCAACCGCCTGCCCTTCCCGCTCACGATCCGCGGCCTGGTCGGGGTCTGGAACTGGCTCTATTTCAGGCCGGGCGACTTCCAGGCCACGGCGGGCCGAAGCGCCCAGTGGAACCGCGGCGCCTACATCGTCAATGGGCCCGGCCACTGCGCCGGCTGCCACACCCCGAAGAGCTTTCTGGGCGGCGACCAGCAGCAGCGGTTCCTGCAAGGCGGAGAGCTGGACAACTGGTTCGCGCCGGACCTGAACGGCGACGAGCATGGCGGCCTGGCGGAATGGACCGCCGCCGACATCGCCGAGTTCCTCAAGACCGGCCGCAATGCCCGCTCGAGCGCCTCGGGCGCGATGTCCGCCGTGATCGTCCACTCGACCTCGCAGATGACCGACGCCGACCTGGCCGCCGTCGCCGCCTATCTGAAGAGCCTGCCCGCCGCCAAGGCCAGGCCCGAACCCGCCAACCCCGAGGCCGGCGCCATGCAGGCCGGCGAGGCGCTCTATGTCGACGACTGCGCCGCCTGCCACAGGGTCGATGGCTCCGGCTCGCCGCGCATCTTCCCGCCGTTGCGCGGCAATTCCAACGTCCAGTCCAGCGACCCGACCACCATCGACCGCTTCATCCTGACCGGGACCGAGACCACGGCCACCGACGCCCGCCCGACGCCTTTCGCCATGCCCAGCTTCGCCTGGAAGCTGACCGATCGCGAGATCGCCGACGTGGCCACCTATATCCGCAACAGCTGGGGCAACACCGCGCCGGCGGTGTCGCCCGGCGACGTCGCCAGGCTGCGCGGCAAGGTCGCCGCGCACCCCGTGCGCAAAGCCGGCAACACCGCCTGAGCCCAGGAACCGTTCACCGCTCTTAGCGTTGCAGTAACCGAAGGCCGAAAGCCGCATAGTCGGGGACTTGTTGCATGGCGTCTGACCCGCCAGGTCGCGGCAGCGTTGAGTCCGAGGAGCCGCCGCCACCGCTCGGAGACGACCTCGCCCGCCAGGAAGACGCCAAGCGCGCGAAAAGCCCGCTGAAGAACCCGCTGGTCGTCATCGGCGCGTTGGTGGTCGCCGCCGTGCTGGTGGTCGGCGGCCTGCTCTGGTGGCTGCACGCGCGCAATTATGAGAGCACCGACGACGCCTATATCGACGCCCATATCGTGCGCGTGGCGCCGCAGGTCTCGGGCCAGGTCGTGCGGATCTTCGTCGGCGACAATAGCCGTGTGAACCCCGGCGATTTGCTGGCGCAGATCGATCCCGCCGACCCGCGCGCGCACCTTGACCAGACCGTGGCCCAGGAGGCCGCGGCGCGGGCCCAGCTCGCCCAGGCGCAGCAGCAGATCAAGGTCAGCCAGGCCGCCTATGAGCAGGCCACGGCCAGCGTCCTGGGCGCTGGCGCGCAGGCGGTCAGCGCCGCCCGCGACCTCGACCGCTACGACACCCTGAAGCGGACCCTGCCCGCCGCCGTCGCCCAGCAGCAGATCGACCAGGCCCG
>DASYAQ010000071.1:0-1988 GCA_036501225.1 Caulobacteraceae bacterium
TTGACCCGCGAAAACATGGTGTCGACGATGCCGATCCATTTCATGGCCCAATCTCCTTCGCTCAAATTCCGTTTCGTTTGGATTGTTTATTTCGTTTGTTTCGTTTATGCCGAAGCCATGCCGCGATCAACCCCGCTTCTCAGCCTCGACGACGCCGGCCAGGCCGACCGGCTGCTCGCCGCCCTGCGCGACGGCTCCGGCAAGGTCTCCGTCCGCACCGACGGCGCGCCGGCACCGCTGCCGGACGCGGCCTTCGGCATCCTGCTCGAGGCGCTGAGCCAGATGGCGCGCGGCAATGTGGTCGCCGTCACCCCGATCGAGGCCGAGCTGACCACCCAGCAGGCCGCCGAACTGCTCGGCGTCTCGCGCCCGCACCTGGTCAAGCTCTTGGAGAGCGGCGCCATCGCCCACCGCAAGGTCGGCGCGCACCGGCGCGTCAGCGTCTCCGACCTCGCCCACTATCGCAAATCGCGGAGCGGCGGCGCCGTCGCGCGCCCGGAGACCATCATGCAGCTGGATACGATCGACGAGGCGATCCGCGGCTTCGCCAATGGCGACATGGTCATCGTGGTCGACGACGACGACCGCGAGAACGAGGGCGACCTGATCATGGCCGCCTGCAAGGCGACCGCCGCCCAGGTCGCCTTCATGATCCGCCACACCAGCGGCATCCTCTGCGCGCCGCTGACCGGCGAACGCGCCAAGGCGCTGCAGCTGGACCCCATGGTGCGCGACAACGACGCCCCCTTGCGCACCGCCTTCACCGTCTCGGTCGACGTGCGCGAGGGCATGACCACCGGCATCGCCGCCGAGGAGCGCGCCAACACCGTCCGCGCCCTGGCCAACGGCAATGTCATCGCCGGCGACTTCGTGCGCCCCGGCCACGTCTTTCCGCTGATCGCCCGCGACGGCGGCGTGCTGGTCCGCACCGGCCATACCGAGGCGGCCACCGACCTGGCCAAGCTGGCCGAGCTGCCCGAGGTCGGCCTGCTGGGCGAGCTGGTCAATGACGACGGCACCGTCAAGCGCCTGCCGCAGCTGATGGCCTTCGCCAAGGACCACGACCTGAAGATCATCTCGATCGCCGACCTGATCGCCTATCGCCGCACCCGCGAGCGGCTGGTCGAGCGCACCGCCGAGTTCGTGGTCGAGACCGAGATCGGCCCGGCCAAGGCGGTCAGCTACGCCACCCCGTTCGATGCCGTGCAGCACCTGGCCCTGGTGTTCGGCGACGTGCACAAGGCCAGGTCGCCGCCGGTGCGCATCCACCGCCAGGAGGTGCTGGCCGACGTCTTCGGCCGCGGCGGCGACGCCAGCCTGATCTCCAAGGCGCTGGCCAGGATCAAGGCCGAGGGCTGCGGCGTCATCGTCTATCTGCGCGAGGGCGCCGCCGGGGTCGAGACCCCCAGCCTGAAGCTGCAGACCGGACGCGGCGACGAGCCGCCCACCGGCAGCGAGAAGAAGCGCGAGGCGCACTGGCGCGAGGTCGGCGTCGGCGCCCAGATCCTGAAGGACCTGGGCCTGACCTCCATCACCCTGCTCACCACCCACCAGCTCGACTACGTCGGCCTGGCCGGCTTCGACATCCGCATCGGCGCCAGGGAAAGCCTGGGCGGTTAATTCTAAATCCGCTCATCCCCGCGCACGCGGGGACCCAGGCTTTTTGTCTGCGAGGCGTTGGGTCGCGTTGGGGTGGAGATTTTTGACACGAAGAACACCAAGCACACCAAGAAGAGTAAGGGTCGGCGCTGACCCTTGGTGTCCTTCGTGTACTTCGTGGTGAAAAGCTGAGGCCCCGCTCACGCGGGGCAGAGGGATGAAGCTCAGCCAGCCTCGAATTCCACCACCAGCGGCTCGACCCCAATCACCTTCAGGAACGCCAGAAACCCCGCCTTCGACACCTGGGTGGTGGCGGTGTTGGTCAGGGGGTGGAAGTTCAGGGGGTCGGCGCGGAGCAGGGCGGCGTCGAGGATCAGGGTGACGCGGCG
>DASYAQ010000072.1:0-7158 GCA_036501225.1 Caulobacteraceae bacterium
GGCGTCGCGCCGAAGATGGCCTTGATGCGCGGGTCGATGCGGGGGTCTTCGGCGATTCTCGAGGCCATGGCGCGTTTCCTATGCTTGGCTTCGTTCGTCTACTGCGGACCGCTCCCCGTCAACCGCATCAGCAGGCGGGAAAGATCGGCCTGGCCGGCGGTCTCGGTCTTTTCATAGACGCTGGCGAGGTGCGTGCGCACCGTATGCACGCTCAGCCCAAGCGCCTCGGCCATGGCCTTGGGCTTAGCGCCGTCGAGCAACAGGCCGGCCACGCGCGCCTGGGCGGCCGTCAGGCGGAAGGCCTCGCGCAGCCGGTCGCCTGCCAGGGTCAGCTCGCCATAGAGGTCGGTGACGCAGACCAGCACCGACGGGTCGGCGCTGAAGACCGAGAAACTGCCGGCGGTCAGCGGCGAGACCGTGATCGACAGCGAAGCCCCCTCGGCCGTCCGCTGGATGGCCATCGAACCGCCGCGGCGGCCGCCCGCATCCAGCCGGGCCGCGGCAGCGACCAGGCCGCGCAGGGTCTGGGCCGCCTCGACCCGCGCCGCCGAGAGCCGGCCGCCGACGACGGTCAGGCCGTTCTTTTGCGCAAGCATGCGCTCGCCGAGCAGGTTGACATGCTTCAGCCGGCCGCCAGTGTCGAGAATGAACATGCCCTGCCCGGCCCGATCGAGGGCGGCAGCCGTGTCATCAGCGAGCGATTTCAGGTCGGCGAACGCGCCGCTCAGCCTGAAGGCGCGGACCAGGTGCGGGTGCAGAGCTTCGGCGATCCTCAGCTGCGCTTCGGCGAATGGCTCTGAGCGGCCGTTGCGATGGATATTGACGGTCGCCACCTCCAGCCCCTTGGCGGCGACGTCGATCATCAGCACGCTGCGGATGTCCTGCGGACGCATGAAATCGTTGAAGAACTCGGTGCGCTTCAGGGGGCCGTCATCGGGGAAATCGTCCCGGTCGGTGCTGATCTTGGGCTTCCAGACGGCGACAACCTGGTGCGGCCGCGCCTTGACCGCGAAGGGATTCAAGGCCGCATAATAGTCGGTATAGCGCTGCGGCATGACCGGATCGATGCGCGCGATGATGCCGGAGCCGTTGCCGTCAGCCATGCTGACCTGGGAGAGCCAAGCGGTGTTGCCGCCCATCAGGTCGGCCATATTCTCCATCACCCCGACCCACAGGCCAGGGTCCACCGCCGCCCCGTAGATCAGGTCGAGAAGCTGGCTATGCTGCTGTTCGTTCACGCGAACGGGCCCCCGGCAAACCTGCCGCCAAGTCATGGGAGCGGAATTATTCGGCAAGGGCAAGCGCCGTCGGCCAGCGGCCCTAGACCAGCGCCCGCCCGGTGATCTTTTCGAGCACCCTCAGCGGCGACCGCTCCGGCCGCGCCATGGCCTCGATCGGCAGGTGGAAGGTCTGCTCGAGCGCCGAGTGGCCGGACAGCGCCGCATGCAGCACCTGGTCGGTGAAGCAGAGCCAGGTGGCCCCGGCCGGAAAGGCCACCGGCGTCTTCGGCGCATCGGCCTGATAGGCCTCGTCCAGCTTGGCCTGGTCGTGCAGGCTGAGCATGAGCTCGTCATAGCCGCTGCGCCGGCCCTTGGTCAGGCCCAGGCCCTGCAGCACGAAGGCGCTGCCGGGCAGCGGCCGGCGGGCCCTGGGCACGAACTGTTCGGCGAAGGCGGCGAAGGGCTCGCCCACCCGCCAGTCGCGCGCCGCGCCATCGCGGGCGATGTTGGAGAAGACGCGCAGGATGCGCCGCCCACGCATGGGCCGCGTCGGGAAGGCGTCGACGTGCAGCCGCCGGTCGTCATGACGGGGCGAATAGCTGCGCCCGGCGATCTCCACGGGCCGGAAACTGGTGCGGGCGCGCTCCAGATGGCCGACGTAGTTCGGCGCCAGGCCCTCGACCAGGGCGGCGGCCTGGTCGGAAAAGCGGCGCATCATGACCGCCAGCCGCTCGGCCTGGCCGGGCTCAAGCGCGGTGGCGTCGCAGGTGGCCGCGCCCGGATCGAGGCTGATATTCTTGCGGTCGCCGGCGGCGATGGAGGGATCGAGGAAGCCGGTCTCCGACGGCTCGAGCCGGAACTCCAGCTTCGGCGCCAGCAGCACCCGACCGGCCTCCAGCGCCTCCAGCGCGCGTGCGCTCAGCCCGGGCGAAAAGGGGCCGTCCCAGTCGGAAATCGGCAGGTCTTCGAGGACGTCGGCGGGTGTCATTTCGGGACCGGTCTCTAGCACGCCGCTTTGCACAACGCGACCAGCGCGCCTCCAAGGTTTGACCGCCAAGTTCGCCAAGGACGCCAAGAAGAGCGGCGGCGTCCTGGTATGCTCGTTGGTCAATTGGGTTGAGCGCGAAGGCGCGCCCTAGGATGAACCCACGACCGGCCAGACAGACAGACACGATCCCCCTTGGCGTCCTTTGCGTCCTTGGCGGTTGAATCCGGAACACACCGAGTCCCGGATTCTGGCCCCGATCTTGCTCATTTCCCCTTGTGGCGACGGCGCCATGACGACGATGAGACATCCGATGAGCAGCACCCGAGACTGGATGCGCGGCGGCGGCGACGGCCAGCGCCCGGCCCGTTCAGGCCTGCCGCTGGGCGGCGTGGTCGCCTGGGCGCTTGGGCTGGTGGTCGTGGCCAACCTCGTCCTGGTGATGGCCCGCCTGGCCGGCTAGATCACGATGACTTTGGATTGAAACAATCCAAAGTCATAAACGTGATCGATCCCTAAGTTAGAGCGGGCCGCAAGCTTCGCAACAAAGCCCGCGCCAGGGCGTTCTCCTGATCTCCGGTTCAGGCGCGCGAATCATGACCAGCAGGATTCTGCGACCGTTGGCGGCGCTGGTCGCCCCAGTTCTCGCCGGCCTGTCGCTCGCGCCTCACGCCGCGGCCATGTCGCCGCAGGACCTGTTCGCCAAGGTCTCTCCGACCATCTGGGTGGTGCGCGCCCAGCATGGCGACAATCCGATCTTCGCCATGGGCAGCGCCGTGGCCATCACGCCGCGGCTGCTGGTCACCGCCTGCCACGTGGTCAATGGCGCCACCGGCGTCACCATCGCCCGCGATTCAGGCAAGCGGGTGGTGAAGATCGACACCATCACCCCCGACCCCGACCACAGCCGCGACCTCTGCCTGCTGACCACCGACGCGGCCCTGCCGGCCGTCCCGGCGGTGATCGCGCCCATCGACAGCGTCAAGGTCGGCGAGAAGGTCTATGCCATCGGCAGCCCTTTGGGCCTGGAGCTCACCCTGACCGATGGCCTGGTTTCCGCCCTGCGCGTGGCGGCGAACGAGACCCTGCCCGACATCCAGACCTCGGCGCCCATCGCGCCCGGATCCAGCGGCGGCGGCCTGTTCGACGAGGACGGCCGCCTGGTCGGCGTCACCGTCGCCATCGCCTCGAAGGAGACCGACAACCTGGCCTTCGCCTATCCGGCCCAGTGGGTGATGGAACTGCCGTCCCGGATCGAGACGGCGCGGCGGCGCTGGTTCGAGGCCCTGGCCGCCAACGGCGTCGCCCTCGACGCCAACGGCCTGCCGGTCGGCTCGGGCTACGCCCCCATCGCCAACATCGCCGCCGTGCCGACGATCATCAACACCGCGCCCGCCGGCGTCACCGACGCCTACAAGCAGTTCCTGCTGCTCAACAAGCCCCGCGCCTTCCTGCTGACCAGCGACGGCCGCTGGGGCTCGGTCAGCGACGCCGGCGCGCTCGACGCCCTGTTGAAGGACTGCACCGCGCGCAAGGTGCAGTGCCGCCTCTACGCCGTCGACGACACCGTGGTCTGGCGGCCGGACCAGCCGGGCCCCGTCCCCACCGCGACCGCTGGCCCTATCGCGCCAGCTCCGTAACCTCCGCCACCTCGGTCAGGGTCATCCGCCAGGCCGCCGCGCCGGCATTGGCCTTGACCTGTTCCGGCTTGGTCGCGCCGGCGATCACCGAGCTCACCGGCGGATGGCCGAGCAGCCAGGCGAAGGCCAGGTCGAGCATGCTGTGGCCGTGGGCGTCGGCGTAGGACGCCAGCCGGTCCAGCCGGTCGAAATTCGCCTCGCTCAGCGCCGCCGCGCCGCGCGCCCCCGACGCCGCCAGCCGCGTGCCTTCCGGCGGCGCCTCGCCGCGCTGGTACTTGCCGGTGAGCAGGCCCGAGGCCAGCGGGAAGAACGGCAGGAAACCGAGGCCGAAATGGTCGCAGGCCGGCAGCACCTCGTGCTCCACCCGCCGCTCCATCAGCGAGTAGTTGTTCTGGGCCGAGACGAAACGGTGCAGGTGCTCCGACCTCGCCACCCAGTCGGCCTCGGCGATCTGCCAGCCGGCGAAGTTGGAGTTGCCCAGGTAGCGCACCTTGCCCGAGCGGACGAGGTCGTCCAGCGCCAGCAGCGTCTCCTCGATCGGCGTGTCGGCGTCCGGCCGGTGCATCTGATAGAGGTCGATATAGTCGGTCTGCAGCCGCTTCAGGCTGGCCTCGACCGCGTTGACGATGTGCCGCCGCGACCCGCCGGTCTGATCGACCCGCTGGCCGACCTGCATGGCGAACTTGGTGGCGATCACCACCTCGTGGCGCTTGCCCTTCAGCGCCTCGCCCAGCATCACCTCCGATTTCGTGCCGCCATAGACGTCGGCGGTGTCGAACAGGGTGATGCCGGCGTCGAGCGCCGCGGCCACCACCGCGCTGGTCGCCTGCTGGTCGATGCGCATGCCGAAATTGTTGCAGCCCAGCCCGACTTCGCTGACCTTCAGGCCGCTCGAACCCAATCGCCGAAATTCCATTTCAAATTCCTTTTTGCGTTATCGTCCAACCCGCCGCCTGTAAGAGCCGGACGCCAGGAAAGAGGTCAAGCCAATGAGCGATCACGCCGCCGCGATAGAGGCCGCCACCCTCGTCCTCGACGACTTCATGGCCGCCTTCAACGCCCGCGATATCGAGGCCTGGCAAAAGACCTTCAACTTCCCGAGCGTGCGGCTGGCGTCGAACAGCATGGTGATCATCGACGAGGGCTATCACCAGCCGGGCATGTTCGATCGCGGCGCCCTGGCCGAATGGGACCACTCCGCCTGGGAGCGCCGCAACGTCATCCACGCCGGCCCCGACAAGGTGCATTTCGACACCCGCTTCACCCGCTACCGCAAGGACGGCAGCATCATCGGCGGCTTCGATTCCATCTATGTGGTGACCTGCGAGGATGGCCACTGGGGCGTCAAGGCGCGGTCGAGCTACGCGCCCTGAGGTAAGAATACCGCACAAAAACATAAGGTTAGGAAGAGGTTAAGGGTCCGCCTTGGCGATGTGCGTCGGCGATTTCGCGTCGCGATCGAGCCTCTGTCGGTCTCCCAAGGCGAAAACCGGCCAGCACGGTTAAAGCCAGCCCCCGCCAGGCGTCCCAAGTAAGAATTCAGCCCGAAATCATACAGTTAGCGTTCAGCTAACGGATCCTTCTCCCCTCGCGGGAGAAGGTGGCCCCGCGAAGGCGGGGTCGGATGATATTCCCCATGCGCGCCAAGGCTCAAACGCCTGCGTGGCCCCTCATCCGTCTGCTTCGCAGCCACCTTCTCCCGCGAGAGGAGAAGGGCGCCCTCCTAGGGTTCTCGGAGAGAACTGTAAGAAATTACACCGTTAATTCATAGGCTTAACGAGTGTTTGACCTTATACCGCTCCGAACCGCCTCAGCACGTTCAAGGTGATCCGCGTCACGAACGGGTCGCCGGCGGTCAGGCCGTGGGCCCACTCGGTCGTTCCGACATTGAACACCTCGCCGGCGCCGCGCCGAAACGCGGCCATGACGGCGTGGCCGCGCAGCACCCGGGCCTGGGTCGCCGGCGCGGCGTCGCCATAGGCGATCTCGGCGACCACCTCCAGCTTCTCCGGCGGGATCAGCGCCCGGTATTGGCTGGGCGCCTCGGCGAAGGCCGCCGGGGCCATGGCGATGATCTCCAGATCCTCGGGGACGCCGAGATTGCCCACCGCCGCCGGCAATCCATCGGCGCCGAAACGCAGGTCGCAGCCGTCGTTCTCGTAGCCCAGCAACGGAACCGCATCGCCGAACACGTCGCCGTAATAGAGGTCGCAACCCTCCAGCGCCCAATGCCGGTCGCGATAGACCGTGTAGCCGCCGATACCCCGCGCCGCGCACAGGCCCAGCCGGTGATAGCCGCCGAAGATGAAGCTCAGGCCGGTGGTCGCGGCTTCCGGGCGCGCGAAGGCCGGGTGGGACCACAGATGCGTCGCCTCCGCCGCCGGCACGCTCTCGGCCTCGAACCCCTTCCACTTATGGCAGACCAGGGTCCTGCCCGCGTCATCCCAGCGCACCTTCCAAAAGGCGGTGTTGCCCGAGAAGATCGCCAGCCGCCCGCCGCGACCCAGAAAGGCGTCGATCGCGTCGCGTTCCGGCCCCGACCAGTATTCGCTGTGCCCGACCAGGATCACCGCGGCATAGGGGTCGAGCGCGGCCGGATCGGCGTCCAGGTCGCCGTCGGTCAGATAGTCGAAGCCGATGCCTTCCCCTTCCGCCCAGCGCACGAAGGCATGCTCCCACTTGTTGATGAATCCGGCCGAGCCGTCATAAGGGCTCTGGCCGTGGGCTCTGGCCCAGGCGCCGGTCTCCGCCCCGGCCCAGGGCCGCTCCTCGAAGCCGCGCTTCCTCATATTGACCAGCCGCGGCATGTCCTCGGGCGGCGCGATCAAGAGCGGCGCGATCGGCCGCTGGGTGGAGAGCCGGCCGATGGCGTTCTCCATCGCCTCCGGCAGGCTCGCCTGGCGCGCCAGCAGCGATTCCACATGCGCATAGGCGCTGGCCCCGCCCCAATAGTTGTAGGCGAACAAGGTGTTGGTGCTCAGCACCAGCACCGCCTTGGCGCCCGGCTGCCCCGCCGGCGCCCGCACGCAGACGAAGTGGTGCGCCTCGCCCCCGTCGGCGTCGCTCAGCATGATGTCGTAATAGCCGGATCCCCAATCAGCTCCGACCGTGACCGTGCAGCAGGCCGGCCAGCCACAGCCCTCGGCGTCGGCATGTTCCGGCCTCGGATGATCGCCTACCGCGACGCTCGCGCGGTGCACCAGCCGCCGCTCGGCGCCGATCCGGGCGATCTCCAGGATGCAGTCGCCGCCGGCCGAGCTCGCATGCAGGGCGAAGGTCTCGCCCGGCGCGACGCTGATCCTGTCGGTGTAGC
>DASYAQ010000073.1:0-9949 GCA_036501225.1 Caulobacteraceae bacterium
GGCCGCCAGGACGGACGCTCCAGCCGGTCGAGCACCGGGCCGTTGTGCTTGACCACCCCCTCCAGCATCTCCCAGCTCAGATTGAGGCCGTCGAAGTCGGGGTAGCGGCGCTCCAGTTCGGTCACCACGCGGAAGGTCTGCACATTGTGGTCGAAACCGCCGAACTCGGCGGTCGCCGCATGCAGCGCGTCCTCGCCGGCGTGGCCGAAGGGCGGGTGGCCGAGATCGTGCGCCAGGGCCACGGCCTCGGCCAGGTCGTCGTCCAGCCCCAGCGCCTTGGCGATCGAGCGCGCGATCTGCGCCACCTCCAGCGAATGGGTCAGGCGGGTGCGGAAATGGTCGCCTTCGTGGGCCACGAAGACCTGGGTCTTCTCCTTCAGCCGGCGAAAGGCCTGGGTGTGGATCACCCGGTCGCGGTCGCGGGCGAAGGGGGTGCGCGTTCGGCTTGGCGGCTCGGGATAGAGCCGCCCACTGGACGCCGCCGGATCGGCGGCGAAGGGCGCCCGGACGGGCGTCGATGAAACCTCGGCGTGCGCCATGCAAGGCTCCTTGGACGCAGGCCCCCTTTCGCGCAAGCCCCGCCGGCCTCATATTAGGGCGAACGAGTCACCGATCCATGCCCACGCCCGTCACCCTCTCCGAGACCGCCGCCCGCCGGCTGCACAGCCTGGCGAAGAGCGAAGGCCGGCCGCTGATGCTGCGCGTCGCGGTCGAGGCCGGCGGCTGTTCCGGCTTTTCCTACCGCTTCGACCTGATCGACAAGGCCGAGCCGGACGACCTGAGAATAGAGCGCGACGGGGCCGCCGCCGTGGTCGACGTGGTGTCGCTGGCCCTGCTCAACGGCGCGGAGATCGACTTCGTCGACGAACTGGCCGGCGCCGAGTTCCGCGTGCGCAACCCCAACGCCCGCTCCAGCTGCGGCTGCGGCGTCAGCTTCTCGATCTAACGCCGTCCTTGGAACCGCGCCGATGATCCGCTGGTTTTGAAACCAGCAGCTCGAAGGAGGCCGGCATGTCCAAAACTCCGCCCGTGCCGCCGGACCAACGCAGTCAGCGCGATCCGCGGCCGGATACCCGCCCCGACATCCGAACCGAAGGCGACGGCCGCGCCGGGCGCGGCGCCGACGATCTGGATCACCGCGGCGAGAGCGCCAACATCCGCCAGAACACCAGCCATTCCGGCAATGTACAGGACCGCTGACCATGCCCAGCCCCAAGGATCGCTGGGGCGGCCCCGGCGCCAGCCATGAAGACCGCACGGAGCCCATGCCGGATCCGAGCGTGAAGGATCGCGACGATCCGGATCGCTACAGTCGTCACGCCAAGGTGTCCGGCGGCGGCGGCGAGACCGATGTCCACCACGCCCATGCCGCGAAGCGCAAACGCGGCTTCGAATCCAGCGACGCCGAATCGAGCAAGGACTGAAGGAGGACACCCGTGCCGCACCAGAACACCACCTCCTCCAAGGCGACCGCCCAGAACGCCGCCACCGATCCGGGTTCACCGCCGAACGACCAGGCCAGGGAACAACAGCGCAGCGTTCACCCCGAGCCGCGCAGCTACGTCGCCCCGGATGTACGGGACGCCACCCTGGCGCCGCCGGCGGCCGGCGAAGTCGCGGAATACATGGATGAGGGCGACGCCCTCAGCGCCGAAGGACTGCAGGTCGGACGCAACCACACGACGCGCCCGATCCGCACCGAAGCTGAGCGCGGCCAGGGTCCCAAGACCCGCGCGGCCAATCGCAAGGCCGTGCGCGGCCGCTAGCGCCTAGCCTTGCGTCTCGAAGAAGGCGTCGGGGTCTTCCACCTCCACCAACCGACCTTTGCGGATTTCCACGAACCGCGTCGCGGCGGTGCGGGTGAAGTAGCGGTCGTGGCTGACGAACAGGCAGGAGATCTCGGTGGTCTCCAGTTCGGCCTCCAGCGCTTCCTGGCCCTCGATGTCCAGGTGGTTGGTGGGTTCGTCCAGCAGGTAGAAGTTGGGCGCCACAAGCTTCATGCGCAGGAAGGCCAGCCGCGCGCGTTCGCCGTGGCTCAAGACCCCGATCGCCTCGTCGATGCGCCGAAAGGCGAAGCCGGCCTGGGCAAGCAAGCGCGCGGCGTCCTTGTTGGTCGCGCCGTCGACCGAGGTCAGATAGCCGACGATGGACTCGTCCAGCGGCAGGTCGCTCATCGCCTGGTCGAAATAGACCAGCCGGGTCGCCGGATTGAAGCGCACCGCCGCCTGGCCGTCATAGTGCCGCTGCTTCGGGTCGTAGGCCGCCGCCAACGTGCTCAGCAGGGTCGACTTGCCGGCGCCGTTGAGGCCAAGCAACGCCACCCGGTCGCCGGCGGCGATTGCGAACTTGCCGATCGTGATCAGAACCCGCGCGCCATCCGGCGTGGTCACCTTCAGGTCGGCGACGCGCAGGGCGACCTTGGCCTCGATCTCGCCGTCGGACAGTTCCAGCCGCCGCTCGCGCGCCTGATAGACCTGGGTCCTGTTGGCCTCGATGCGGGCGACGCGGGTCTCGATGGCGTTCTTGCGCTTGTTCAGAAGCGGGTTCTTCACCGCCCAGACCTTGTAGCGCGCCGCCGCCTGCTCCAGCCGCCTGACCTCCTTCTCCTCCAGCTTGCGGCGCCCGGCATCCGCCGCGTCGCGGCGCAGCAGTTCCTCGCGGGCGTGGGAAAAGCCGGTCTTGAAGGCGTGGATGCCGTCCGAGCGCAGGAACAGGGTCCGCTCGGTGACCCGGTTCAGAAAGGCGCGGTCGTGGCTGACGATCAGCATCGGAATCTTGAACTCGACGGTCAGCCAGCGCTCCAGCGTGGCGATATTGGCGAGGTCCAGGTGGTTGGTCGGCTCGTCCAGGACCAGGATGTCCGGGTCCTCCAGCCGCGCCGCCCCGGCGATCAGGATCAAGCGCTGCCAGCCGCCGGACAGCGAGCCGAAGCGCTGATCGCCGGTCTCGGGCGCGACGCCGATCTCGTCCAGCAGCACGTCGATGCGCCAGTCTTCGTCGCCGGCGCCGACCTTTTCCAGCGAACGCCGCAGCACCTCGCGCACCGTCAGGTCCGTGAGGTCGGACGGAGTGTCCTGCGGCAGCGAGCCGACGCGCAGATTGCGCGACTTGATCAGCGTGCCGCGGTTCAGCTCCAGTTCGCCGGACAGGCATTTGAGCAGGGTCGACTTGCCGGCGCCGTTCTCGCCGACCAGGGCGGTCTTGGCGTCGTCCAGCAGGAAGCTGACGCCCGCGAAAACCTTCGTCGAGCCGTAGAAGAAACTGCCCTGATCCATGCCGAGAACGGCCTGCCGGGACGCCATCGCGCACCCCTCGCCCGCCCCGTGCGGCGGAGGCGGGGTTCTGACGCGGCGCGGATGCGTCCGTCAAGGCGCGCGAGCTTTGGAACGGCTAGGTACAGCCGTCTCCCCCGCTGGAGCCGCGCGGCGGCGGATGGCGACGATGCTGGCCCGAGCAAGTCGGGCCATGACGGTGAAACTTGTCTATTTGGCGGACGAAACCGGTTTGACGGATTTGGCGACAGGCGCGGCTTTCGCTGCGGACGCGGGCCTGGCGACGGGCGGCGGGGCTTCTACCGCCTTCACCGCGACCGGCGGCGCGACGTCCACGGGCGCAGGCGCCATTTCGACGGGCGCGGCGACCGCCTCGATCGGGACCGGCGCGGCCTCGGCCACCTCGGCCATGGTTTCGATCGGCGCGGACGCCACCTAGATCGCGGCTTCGACCGGCGCCATGGCCGCTTCGACCACGGCTTCGGGGGTCGGGACGGCGGCGGGGCTCTTCAGCGCCGCGAAAACCTCGGCCTGGGTCCGGGCGGCGGCGCTGAAGGTGGCGGCGATCCGCAGGCAGGCCTCGGTCCAGGCCTTGCAGGCCTTGTCGGCCATATCCACCCACTGGATCGCCGCCTCGGTCGGGTTGGGCCATTTCAGCGGGCTTAGATCGGTTGCGGCAGCGGCCATGATCATGTCTCCAAGAAGACGCCGATCGCTCGCCGACCGACGACCTGCACCCATCTTGGGCCGCCCGACGGCGGGCTCAAGCCGATCATAAATATTTCATCCGCTGACCGCGTCGGCGCCGGTTTAGTTGGCAGTCTCGGCCGCTCGACGCCTTATTGCGGCTTCATCCCGTCCGCGGCTGCGGCTAGGTTGCCCGCCATGCGCATCGCCACCTGGAACGTCAATTCGGTCAACGCCCGCCTGGAGACGGTGCTCAAATGGTTCGAGCAGGCCCAGCCGGACGTCGCCTGCCTGCAGGAGATCAAGTGCGTCGACGAGAAGTTCCCCGCCGAGGCGTTCGAGCGGCTGGGCTACAACGTCGCCGTCCACGGGCAGAAGACCTATAACGGCGTGGCCATGCTGTCGAAGACGCCGCTGGAGGATGTCCGCAGGGGCCTGCCCGGCGACGGCGGCGACGATCACGCCCGCTATCTCGAGGCGGTGGTCTCGGGGCCGAATCCGGTTCGGGTCGCCTCGATCTACCTGCCCAACGGCAATCCGATCGGAACCGAGAAGTTCGCCTACAAGCTGGCCTGGATGCAGCGGCTGAACGCCCATGCCCACGCGCTCCTGGCGCTGGAAGAACGGCTGGTGCTGACCGGCGATTTCAATGTGATTCCGGAGCCGCAGGACGCCGACAATCCCGCCTCCTGGGCCGGCGACGCCCTCTTCCAGCCGGAGACGCGAGCGGCCTTTCGGGCGCTGAAATATCTCGGCCTGACCGAGGCCTATATGGAGGTCGACGGCGCGCCCGGCGGCTACACCTTCTGGGACTATCAGGCCGGGGCCTGGCAGCGGAACCACGGCATCCGCATCGACCACGCCCTGCTCTCGCCGCAGGCCGCCGACCGGCTGGCCGGCGTCAGTATCCACCGCGACGTGCGCGGCTGGGAGAAGCCCTCGGACCATGTGCCGGTGGTGGTCGAACTCAATCTGGACGACGCGCCATGATCCTGCTGATCGCGGCCGTGGCGACCTTCCTGGCCATCCATTTCCTGATCTCCGGCACCACCCTGCGCGACCGCATCACCGGCGCGATCGGCGAGGGCCCCTATATGGGCCTCTTCTCGCTGGCCTCGGTCGGCGCGCTGGTCTGGATGGTGATAGCCTTCGGCCGGGCGCGAAGCTCGCCGTGGAATCTCAGCTTCTGGGGCATCGGTCATGCCAATCGCGACCCGGCCATCGTGCTTGTGCTGCTGGCCTTCCTGCTGGCGGTCCCGGGCCTCTTGACCAACAGCCCGACGCGGGTGCGCGGCGACAGCCAGGTCGACAATCCCGACGCGGCGAAGGGCATGACGCGGATCACGCGCCATCCCTTCCTGTGGGGGGTGGCGGTCTGGGCGGCGGCGCATCTGCTGTCCAACGGACGCCTGGCCGACATCATCCTGTTCGGCGGCCTGCTGGTCCTGGCCGTCCTCGGGCCGCTCAGCATCGACGCCAAACGCACGCGCACGCTCGGCGACCGCTATCGGGCCTTCATGGCCAGGACTTCGAACGTCCCTTTCGCAGCGATCTTGCAGGGTCGCCAGCAGCTCAAGCTCGGCGAGATCTGGTGGCGGCTGGTTGTCGGCTTGGTGGTCTGGGCGGTGGTGCTCTGGCTGCATCCTTATTTCACCGGCCGCTCACCATTGGGCTAGCCCAATGGAAATCCCGTCGGTCCCGGGAAGTTCGCCTACAAGGAAAAGCCCTCGGACCATGTGCCGGTGGTGGTCGACCTCAATCTGGACGACGCGCGCGACTAACCGTTGCGCAACTGCGCGGCCACGGTCAAATAGGACGCGTCGGGGGACCAAAGCAGAAAGGTCGACCCTGTGCGTTTGATGGTTTTAGGTCTTTGTCTCTACCTCGTCATGGCGTCGGGCGCCGTCGCCCAGACCCAGACGCCGACTGAGCGGCTCAGCCGGCTTCACGACAGCTTGAACCTGAGCGCCGCCGAGGAGCCGGCCTGGCGCGACTATGTCGCGGCCGTCGCCGCCAATCCGCAAGGGGCGGCGCGGCGACGCGCGACGCAAGAGCTTCTGCCGAAGCTGACCACGCCGCGGCGCATCGCGCTGATCGACGCGACCATGGAGCAGGACGTGGCCGACCTGCGCCGGCAGGGCCAGGCGGTCATGAGCTTCTATGGCGGCCTGACGCCCGACCAGCAGGCGATCTTCGACAAAGAGACCCTGCCGCCCGCGCCCGATCAGGCGGAGCGCTAGATCACGATGATTTTGGATTGAAACAATCCAAAATCATAAACGTGATCGATCACTAAGAGTTAGAGCGGGTTGCGTGCGGAAAACCGCTTCACACTTTTCCTCAACCCGCTCTGAGAGCTCAGCAAGGGACCCAGTCGTACTTGGACTGGGGAGCGTTCCACGACCACGAGCCGCAGGCCGGAGGCTGGGCCGCGCCTTGCGGCGGCGACGGGTACTGCGGCGGCGGGCCGCCGTCATCGTAGGCGTCGGGCGGCGGCGGCGCGCCGTAGTAGTCGTCGGCATAGGGACCGCCGTAGGGGCCGTAATAGCCGTAATAGGCCGGGTAGTCGTAGTACCAGGAATCGGCGATCGCCGCGCCGAGGAACAGCCCGAAGGCCGCGCCGGCGAACGGAAACCCACGGTGGAAGCCGCCACGGAACCCACGGAAGTTTCCGCCCCGGAAGCCGCCGCGCCAGCCGCCGGAGAAGCCATGGCCGCCCATGCCGCCATGGGAATGCTGCGCCATGGCCGCGGTCGGGCCGAGCGCCATGGGCGCGGCCAGGAGCGAGACGCTGGCAAGCGCGGCGACGATCTTGTTCATCTGGACCTCCTTGACGAGGCCGCGGGTCACTGAGGGCCAACGGTCAAGCTGCAAACGCGACACCGGTCGCGGCGTTTCCTAAAGATAGGAAGCGGCGGCGTGAGCGCCACGGCCGCCCGACAATACCGTGGGGTGTGACGCCGGCCGCTCGCAAGACGGGGGATGTCCGGACCGGCGTCACGTTCCCCGAGGAGAGGGAAACGAGGGTTGAACCTCAAGCGCGACGCTAGCAGGGCCCTTATGCCGGCTTATGTCGATCTTGTGTCGGGCTTGTAACTGGAAATGGGAAAATTGGGGACACGTACGACTTTCGCTGGCCGGCGTGCCGACCCGATGGGCCCGGGGGAGTCGTACGTGTCCCCGATTTTCCCCAATTTCCGATTACCTCTTGGCCAGCACGTAGATCAGCTTGCGGGTGGCGGCCATCCGCAAGGCGTATTCGCCGGCGGCGGCCGCGCCGACCAGGCTGACCTCGGTGTCGGTGGCGACATGGATGGCCGACACCTTCACCGATGCGCCGATCCGCCGAAACTCGAACAAGACCTCGCCGAGTTCGGTCATGGAGACGCCTTGGGCAGATCGGTTCGCGCGAAGTCATCGCCGACATAGAGCAGCGCGCAGTCGTTTTCTCTTGCCAGGGCGTAGGCGAAACAGTCGCCGAAATTCAGGCCCGCCGGATGGACGCCCCGGCCCCAGCGCGCATAGGCCTCGGCGATGCGGCGCGAGACCGCGGCGGTGACCGGCACGATGGTGAAACCCAACTGCTCGAGCAGGATGTTCATCTCGCCGGTCAGGTTGCGGCGACCGGCGACGATCAGCGCCTCGGCGACGGTGCCCGCCGAAATCAACAGGTCGCTCTCCGCTTCCAGGACATCGATGCAGGCCTCGGACCGCGGTTCGCCTAGCGCGATCGCCATCAACGCCGAGGTATCGACCGCGATCATTTCGGCAGCCCGTCCTCGTCATAGAGAAAGTCCTGGCTTCGCGCCGCCGACACGCCCTCAACCGCCTTGGCCGCGCCGGCGCGGCGCACGTCTTCCATCACCTTTCGGCGGGTCGCCCGGTCAGGGAGCGGGGTGATCGCAACCAGCTTCGCGGCCGGTTGGCCGTGTCGGGTGAGGATGACTTCGTCGCCCGCCTCGGCGCGGCGGACGAGATCGGTCAGCTGGCCCTTTGCCTCGGTAACGGAAACGCGCATCGGTTCCTCGTGCGGACCAGTCAATGGACCGTTATTATATTAACGGGCCGTGAAATAGTCCATCGCGAGAGCTTTGCGAGCGCTATCATGCGCCCTTGAAGCCGTCGATCATCCGGAACACGGCCTCCAGATCCTTGGCGATGCCTTCGACCCGGGCGCGGTTCACCAGGGTGGAGAACATCGAGCCGATCTCGAACCGGTCCTTCCCCTCCACCGCGATCAGCAGATCGCCGCCGACGAAGCCGCAGCGGATGTGCTGGCCGGCATAGGCCGTCTCCAGATCGACCAGCTGCTGCATGAAGGCGGGGGTGAGGATCTCGCGCGCCTCGACCTGGTCGGAGCCGAACACCTCGAAGATGCGCTCGAAGGTCGGGTCTTCCAGTCCCACCTTCTTCAGGCCGGTCGGGCATTCGAACCGATCGAGCCAGCCGGAATCGCGCAGCACCACGGTGGTTCCCAGGAGCCGTCGCGGCGTTCCGATCCGGAAAATCTGGCCGTGGAAGACCGTATGCTCGCTCTTGCCGGAGCCCTGGGTGAGCGTCGCCTCGCAGAGTTCGAAGGTGAAGTCGCCGCGGGTCCCGGCGAAATGGTCCTCGAAGGTCTTGCTCGTCGGCTTCGGCAAGAGGTTGAGGTTGAGGAAGACGTCGAAGGTCGGGGGCTCGAACTTCTTCTCGGTGTAGGCGACGCCCAGCGGCGCGCACAGGGTGGCGATCACCGCCTGCTTGCTGGCGTCTCCGACGCGGGCCAGCGGCGCATAGGCGCCGATGCCGACCACGGCCAGGGTCGCCAGGAGCAGGCGAAAATCCCAATGCGCCGCGAACTCGAGCGCCAGCGGAACGAGCCCGACGGCCCAGATGATCAGGAAATAGCCGAAGGCCGTGCGCCGGTTGGTCTCCAGGCGCGTGAGCTCGGGCTCGATCCGCGCGCCGTAGAGCTGATCGAATCCCGCCCCTTCGAGCAGGTCGGTGATCGTGTCGTCCGCCGTCGCCATGCAGCCCCCGCCTAAATTGGGGACACGTACGACTCTCCCAAGCCATCGCATCAATACGCCAGCTTTTGGAAGTCGTACGTGTCCCCAATTGAGACTAGCCACCAACTGCTAAGGCTGTCTCAATTTTCCAGGCGTCAATCGACCAGCACTTCCTCGTCCGGCGGGGTGGCCGGGGCGCCGTCGCGGAGGTAGCGCCGCAGGATGTCCGCGAGCGACAGCGGCGTGAACTGCTCGGCGGCCGCGGCGAGGTCGTCGATCGGCCACCAGCGGAAGCATTCCAGCACCTCGGCCTCGACCGGGTCGCTCATCACCGGGTCGAACCGGTCGACATGGACGACGCGGTACTCCTCCCGCTGCGATATGCGCCGATCGCCCCAATCGAAGGTGTGGTGACGCCGCCAGACCACCGGACCGGCCTCGAATTCGATCAGGCCGAGTTCCTCCAGGAGTTCGCGGCGCAGGCCCTCGTCCGCCGTCTCGCCCGGCTCCAGGCCGCCGCCCGGCGCGATCCAGAAGCTCGCTCCGCCGTCGGGGGTGTGGATGCGGCAGAGCAGCACATGGTGGTCCGGGGTCAGGATCAGCGCCCTGACGGCCTGGCGATGAACCAGCGCGGCCTCAGACGTCGGCATAGACCTTGCGCTCGCCCTTGAAGCCAGGATGGGTCACCGCGCCCAGATGCGCCGGGCCGACCCCTTGGGCGAACTTCCACAGCGCGCCGGAGCCGAAGTCGGTCTGCCGCGGCTCCCAGTGCTTGCGGCGCTGGGTCAGGATGATCGGGTCGACCTCCAGCTCGATCGTGCCGGCGTCGGCGTCGATGGCGATGATGTCGCCGTTCTCGATCAGCCCGATCGGGCCGCCCTCCTGCGCTTCCGGACCGACATGGCCGACGCAGAGGCCGCGCGTGCCGCCGGAGAAACGGCCGTCGGTGATCAGCGCCACCTTGTCGCCGCGGCCCTGCCCCGACAGCGCCGCGGTGGTCGA
>DASYAQ010000074.1:0-9916 GCA_036501225.1 Caulobacteraceae bacterium
GCCTGGGCCGGGCTCTCCAACTGCTACTACTGGATCGATCGCGCCTCGGGCGCGGCGGGCGTCATGTGCGCCCAGTTCCTGCCCTTCGCCGATCCCCGCGCCCTGGCCGCCTTCGGCGCGTTCGAACGCGCGGTCTACGCCTGATCCTCCCCCGTTGGGGGAGGGGGGTGACGCGCGGCCGCCGCGAAGCGACGGCATGGAATCGCTGAATGCGATTCCCGCAAGGAACGCCCGCGCGGAGCGCGGGCTCGGGCCGCAGGGTGGTGGAGGGGGTCAGCCGCGTCTCGGCTGTGAAAAGTTCAGTTCCCAGATCAAACCTGAAGCAGGCGTGGCCGGCATCGCACCCCTCCACCGCGTTGCACGCGGTCCCCCTCCCCCTACGGGGGAGGATCTATTTGATCGCGGCTATCGAGCCTTGCCTTAGTGGGCTAAACGGCCCGCTGGCGGTCGCCGAACACCGCATTGGGGGAAAATTCATGGACGTGATCTTGCTGGGCACCGGCTCGCCTATTCCCAGCCCCAACCGCGCCGGCCCGGCGACCCTGGTCAGGGCGGGCGGCGCGAACCTGCTGGCCGATTGCGGCCGCGGCGTGGTCATGCGGCTGGCGGCGGCCGGCGTGGCGCCGGCGGCGATTTCGGCCGTGCTGCTCACCCACATGCACTCCGACCACATCACCGACCTGAACGACATCATCACCAGCCATTGGGTGATGAACCCGGCGCCGGTCCCGCTGAAGGTGTTCGGCCCCAAGGGCGCCAAGGCGCTGGTCGAAGCGACGCTGGCCATGCTGGCCTTCGACGTCAAATACCGCATCGATCACCACGCCGACCTGAACGCCGGGCCGGTCGTGGAGACCACCGAGCTTGAGCCGGGCGACAGCTTCAGCGTCGGCGACTGCGCCATCTCGGCGTACCAGACCGACCATTCGCCGGTCTTCCCGACCCTGGGCTATCGCATCGAACAGGCCGGCGGGGTCGTGGCCCTGGCCGGCGACACGGTGCCGTGCGCGGGGCTGGACGAGCTGTGCAAGGGGGCCGACATCTATGTCCAGACGGTGATCCGCGACGAACTGGTCAGGCGCGTGCCGATGCAGCGGCTGAAGGACATTCTCGACTACCACTCGACCGTGGAGCAGGCGGCGCAGACCGCCCAGCGCGCCGGGGTGCGCACCCTGATGATGACCCACTATGTTCCCAACCTGGCGCCCGGCCAGGAAGACCAGTGGCGCGAGATCGCCCGCCCGCATTTCAGCGGCGAGATCGTCCTGGGCGATGACCTGACGACGTCGTCGGTGGCGGCGAAATAGACCGACGCGCGGATCAGGCGGATTTATCGCCCCTTCTCCCCTCTCGCGGGAGAAGGTGGCTGCGAAGCAGACGGATGAGGGGCCGCGCCGGCGATTCGTGAGAGGGCTCTTGCGCGGTCGTGGAGAGGTCAGCGCGGCCCCTCATCCGACCGGTCTTGCGACCGGCCACCTTCTCCCGCGAGGGGAGAAGGACTCGCGGGGTCGTCCGTTGGGATTCAGCAAGGTGTGGGTGGGGTTAGGGCGTCACCACCGGGAAATTCGGGGTCAGGGGTTCGATCAGGTCGATCAGGGCGGCGTAGAGGCCCGCATCGCCCTCGATGACGATGTCGCCGGACTCGACGCGCGCCGCGAGCGGAATGCCGGCGAACAGGGTCATCAGCAGTTCGGGGCGTTTCATGCGCACGGTGGCTCCGGCGCCGTCCTCGCGGACGCCGAGTTCGTGCACCAGGACACCGTTCTCGACCGTGATCAGGACCGCCTCGTCGCGGTCGGTCAGCTGCAGGTTGATCTTGAAGGCGCGCGCGGCGGCCTTGTCTGGATTGACCCGCACGGCGGCGAAATCCAGCAGCATCGGCGTGGTGGTCGCCGCCAGCACGTCGGCGCTGAAGCCGCCGGGCGGCAGCTGCGCCGGGCCGCTGCGCAGCTCCTGAGCCCCGGTCAGATAGATGTTGCGCCAGGTGCCGGCCTCGGCCTCGAAGCCGAGCGCGGTATAGATTTCCGCCAGCGTCTCGCGCGCGCCGGTGTTGGCCTCGTCCGCGAACACCACGTGGTTCAGCAGGGTCGCGGCCCAGCGCAGCTCGCCCGCCTGCATCGCCACATCCGCCTGCGCCAGGACGGCGTCAGCCCCGCCCATGGCCGCGACATATTTCTTCGCGGCGGGTTCCGGCGGCAGCGGGTTCAGGTTGGCCGGATTGGCGTCGTACCAGCCCAGATAGCGCTGATAGATGGCCTTGGCATTGTGGCTCATGGTGCCGTAGTAGCCGCGGTTGAACCACTGTCTGGCCAGCACGTCGGGCAGGGCCAGAACCTCGGCGATCTCCGGCCCGGTCAGGCCCGTATTCATCAGCCTGACCGACTGGTCGTGGAGGAATTTGTAGGCGTCGCGGTGGTTGGTCAGGAAGGCGGTGATCTCCGCCTGGCCGAAGCGCGGAATGCCGTGGGCGGCGAACATCACGTCGCTGACCGGGCCGAACAGGCGGATGGATTCGGTCAGATAGTCGGCCCAGGCCTTGGCGTCGCGCACCAGGGCGCCGCGAGCCGGCAACAGGTTGTGCATGGTCAGGTTGGCGTTTTCGGCCATGAAGACGGCGCGGAACTGCGGCAGGTGGAAGTTCATCTCCGCCGGCGCTTCGGTTCCCGGGGTCAGCTGGAAGACCATGGTCACGTCGCCGACGGTGATCTCCTGGCCGGTGCGGGTGACCAGGTCGGTCGGCGCGATCAGCGACAGCGTGCCTAGGGACGGGCAGGGGCCGAGGCCCGAGGTCATCTCGCCCTCGGCGCCGCGCGGCAGGGTGTGGCCGAACTGGAAGCGGGCGCGGCGCAGCATGGCCGGGCCGGCGATGATGTTTTCCGACACCGCGTGTTCGAGAAAGCCCTCCGGCGCGATCACCTTGACCTTGCCGGCCGCCGCATCGGCCGCGGTGATAACCCCGCCGACCCCGCCATAATGGTCGACATGGCTGTGCGAATAGATGACCGCCAGCACCGGCTTTTCCCCCACGTGCGCCTGGGCCAGCTCCAGCGCCGCCCGCGCCACCTCGACCGTGGTCAGCGGATCGACCACGATCCAGCCCGTTCCGGCGTCGATGAAGGTCACGGTGGAAACGTCGAAGCCGCGCACCTGGTAGATGCGCTCGGCCACCTTGAAGAGGCCATGCTGGGTCAGGATCTGCGCCTGGCGCCACAGGCTGGGATTGGCTGTATCGGGGGCGTCGCCGCCCAGGAACCCGTAGGACGACAGGTCGAAGGCCGCCCGCCCGTCGGGCCGCCGGATCACCGGGTCGGCGCGCGTGGCGATGAAGCCGCGGCTGGCGAAATCGAAGTCCTTGCGGTCGTCTGCGGCCACCAGCCGGCGCGCCTCGTCGAGATTGCTCATGGGATCCTCAAACGCTCCGATCTTGGCTCAGACGCCTCTTGTTTGACGGTCCCGGCCCGTCTTGAATAGGGCTCTGGGGAGACAACCATGCAAGCCATTGATCTGAACGCGCTGGACAACCTGCTGGAGGGCCAGGTGAGCCTGCGCCGCCGGCCGGGCGCTGTGCAGCCGGTGCGGTTTCCGCTCGCCGACCTGACCTTCCTCGATCCCTTCACCCGCTGGGTGGCCTCCTGCGCCGCCGGGGTGCGTCTGCGGCTGACCACGGAGTCGCGCCGCCTCAGGCTGGCCTCGACCCAGCGCCAGGCGGTCGGCGCCGACCGGGAGGCCAATTACGAACTCTATGTCGACGGCCGGTTCTGGGCGCGCAACCCGGCGCAAGGCGGCGCGCGGTTGACCACCGAAGGCGCGGCCGAGGGCGATGAGCGCGCCACGGTGTCCTTCGACGACCTGCCCGCCGGCGAAAAGACCCTGGAACTCTGGCTGCCGCCGACGGCCACCGTCTCGATCACCGCCCTCGAGCTGGACGACGGCGCCCACTGGGCCGCCTGGCCGGACCGCCGGCGCAGGCTGGTTTTCCACGGCAGCTCCATCTCCCACTGCATGGAGGCGGACGGCGCCTCCGGCGCCTGGCCGGCGGTCGCCTCGAGCCTCGCTGACATGGCCCACCTGAACCTGGGCTGGGCCGGCTCCTGCCTGCTCTCCGGCCTGGCCGCCCGCGCCATCCGCGACCAGCCGGCCGACGGGATCGTGCTCAAGCTCGGCATCAACGTCTATTCCGAGGGCATGCTGAAGGAGCGCACCTTCCTGGATTCCGCCCATTCGATGATCTCGATCATCCGCGAAAAGCACCCGACGACGCCGCTGATGATCGTTTCGCCGATCTATTCCGCCAGCCGCGAGGCCGAGGGCGCCGCCGGCGGCCCGTCGCTGAAGCGCATGCGCGAATTGCTCGAAAGCGTGGTCGAGACGCGGGCCAAGACCGGCGATCGGGCGATCCGTTACCTGTCCGGCCTCACCCTGTTCGACCAACCCGACGCCCCGGACCTGCCCGACGACCTGCACCCCAATGCGGCGGGCTACCGGCGCATGGGTGAACGGTTCTTCGAGGTCGCGCTGAAGGACGGCGCCTGGCTGGGGGCGGCTTGAGGTTCGGTGGCCCGGGTCATCACCCCGCTCACGGCCGAGCCGGAAACCGTCGCCGCCCTGGCCGAGATACTGATCGAGGTGGTGGCGAACGGCGGCTCGGTGCACTTCATGCATCCGACGCCGCCCGCCGAGGCCGCCGCCTTCTGGGCCAGGTCCCTGGCCGCCGCCGCGGCCGGCGATCGCATCGTCCTCGGTGCTCACGAGGACGGCCGGCTGGTCGCCACCGTCACGCTCGACCTCGCCCAGCCGCCCAACCAGCCCCACCGCGCCGAGATCGCCAAGCTGATGACCCGCGTCGCCGCCCGCGGCCGCGGCCACGCGCGGGCGCTGATGCTGGAGGCCGAGCGGCTCGCGGTCGACCACGGCCGCACCCTGCTCACCCTGGACACCGCCGAGGACGAGGGCGCGGCCGGACTCTATGACGCTCTTGGCTTTCAGCGCGCCGGCGTCATTCCCGACTATGCGTTCAAGCCGCTCGGCGGGATGACCGGCACGATCATCTATTTCAAGCGGATCGGCGCGGCCGCCTGATCTACCGCCAGGGCGAAGTTCGCAACCGGCAGGAAAGGCAGAGGATCGCCGCGTAAAGACCGAGCCTGGCCATCTCCTGCGGTCTTTCCCGTCGAGGCTAGCCTTGAGCGTAGCCTAGGCGCCGATTCAGCTCGTCCAGCAACCGCATCGCTGCCTCCGCGAGCACGGCGCCGGGCTGGAAGACCGCCGCGACGCCTTCGGCTTCCAGGGCGGCCAGGTCTTCGTCGGGAATGACGCCGCCGACCACCAGCATGATGTCTTCCCGGTCAAGGCGCCGCAGCTCGGTCTTCAGTTCCGGAACCAGGGTCAGGTGGCCGGCGGCCAGCGACGAGACGCCGAGCACGTGGACGTCGGTGCGGGCGGCTTCGGCCGCGGCCTCGGCCGGGGTGGCGAACAGCGGGCCGACGTCGACCTCGAAACCCAGGTCGGCGAAGCCGGTGGCGATCACCTTCTGGCCGCGGTCGTGGCCGTCCTGGCCGAGCTTGGCGATCAGCACGGAGGGCGGGCGGCCGTCGGCGGCGGTGAAGGCCTCGACCATGGCCCTGGCCCGGGCGATCTTGGCGTCGGGCCCGGCCTCCGCGGCATAGACGTCGCGCAGCAGGCGGATCTCGGCGCTGTGACGGCCGAAGGCCTTTTCCAGCGCCAGGCTGATCTCGCCCACCGTCGCCTTGGCGCGAGCGGCGTCGACCGACAGCGCCAGCAGGTTGCCGTTTCCGCGCGCGCCGTTGGTCAGCGCGGTCAGCGCCGCCTCGACCGCCGCCGGATCGCGCTCGGCCCGAAGCTGGGCCAGCCGCGCGATCTGGTTGGCCCGCACCTGGGCGTTGTCGACCTTCAACGTGGCGATAGGCTCGGCCGTATTGGTGCGGTAGCGGTTGACGCCGACCAGGCTCTGCCGGCCGGAATCGATGCGCGCCTGGGTGCGGGCGGCGGCCTCCTCGATGCGCAGCTTGGGCAGGCCCCGTTCGATGGCCTTGGCCATGCCGCCCAGCGCCTCGACCTCGTCGATATGGATGCGGGCGCGGGCGGCCAGGTCGGCGGTCAGCCGCTCGACATAGAAGGAGCCGCCCCAGGGGTCGATCGTGTCGGTCTGGCCGGTCTCCAGCTGCAGCACCAGCTGGGTGTTGCGGGCGATGCGGGCCGAAAAGTCCGTCGGCAGAGCAATCGCCTCGTCCAGCGAGTTGGTGTGCAGGCTCTGGGTCTGGCCGCTGACCGCGGCCAGCGCCTCGATCGCCGTGCGCGGCACGTTGGTGAAGACGTCCTGCGCGGCCAGCGACCAGCCGCTGGTCTGGGTATGGGCGCGCATCATCAGCGAGCGCGGGTCCTTGGGATGGAAATGCTCTTGCATCAGTTCGGCCCAGAGCAGCCTCGCCGCGCGTTGTTTGGCGATCTCCATGAACGCGTTCATGCCGGCGTTCCAGAAGAAGGACAGCCGGGGCGCGAAGGCGTCGACGTCGAGCCCCGCCGCGACGCCGGCGCGCACGTAGTCGATGCCGTCGGCCAGGGTGTAGGCGAGCTCCAGGTCGAGCGACGCGCCCGCCTCCTGCATGTGATAGCCGGAGATGCTGATCCAGTTGAAGCGCGGCATTTCCTTGGCCGTGTATGCGTTGATGTCCGTGACGATGCGCAAGGACGGTTCGGGCGGATAGATGTAGGTGTTCCGCACCATGAACTCTTTCAGCACGTCGTTCTGAATGGTGCCGGCCAGCTTGGCGGGTGGAACGCCCTGTTCTTCCGCCGCGATAATGTAGAGGGCCATGATCGGCAGCACGGCGCCGTTCATGGTCATCGACACGCTCATCTCATCCAGCGGGATGCCGGAAAACAGGATGCGCATGTCGAGGATGGAGTCGATCGCCACCCCCGCCATGCCGACGTCGCCGGCCACGCGCGGATGGTCGGAATCGTAGCCCCGGTGGGTGGCGAGATCGAAGGCCACCGACAGCCCCTTCTGCCCGGCCGCCAGGTTACGCCGGTAAAAGGCGTTGGACTCCTCGGCGGTTGAAAACCCCGCATACTGACGAATGGTCCATGGGTTGGTCGTGTACATGGTCGGATAGGGCCCGCGCACGAAGGGCAGCAGGCCAGGATAGCTGTGCGGGAAGGTGAGGTCGGCGATATCGGCGGCGTCGTAGGTGGATTTGACCGAGATTCCCTCGGGCGTTTCCCAATCATGCGCCCCTTCTCCCCTCGCGGGAGAAGGTGGCTGCGAAGCAGACGGATGAGGGGCCGCGCTGCCCTGCTCGCTATTGTCCATGGCGTCGTCGGCAAGCCCTGCGTGGCCCCTCATCCGACCGGTCTCCGACCGGCCACCTTCTCCCGCGAGGGGAGAAGGATCGGCTAGCGCGACCTTAGTGAAATCCGGGAACGAACTCATGGCGCCACCGCCGGGCAGATGCTGTCGGGACCGGGCAGGCGCGGCGACGGCGCGTCCACGGCGAAGTCTTTCGGATTGATGGCTTCGACAGTCGGCGGTGTATCGTTCGGGTTCGGAAAGACCGTGACGCCGACCTGGGCGCTGTCGGCGCCGCGTTCCCTGGCGACTGAGCCTGCCTCCAGCGCCCGCGCCACGCCGCCTGCCGCCTCGATGGCCTGGAACGACGCCCAACCGGCGCGGGCGATCTGGTCGGTGAGGGATTCGATGAACCAGGCGCCGCGGCCGGGGTCGGCGACGGCGCCGACATGGGCCTCTTCCATCAAGACCAGCTGGGCGTTGCGCGACTGCCGGCGCGCGAAGGCGGTTGGCAGGCCGAGCGGGTCGGTGAAGGCGCCCAGCACCACCGCGTCCGCGCCCCCGGAGGCCGCGGCGAAGCCGGCGATGGTCAGGCGCAGCATGTTGGTCCAGACATCCTGGGTGGCCAGCATGCGCCTGGAGGATCGCGCCTCGATCCGCGCAGCGGCCTCGACGCCGCAGGCCTGGACGATCCGTTCCCAGATGATCCGCGCGGCGCGTAGCTTGGCGATGGTCCTGAAATGTTGCAAGTCGGCGGCCAGGCCGAGGGTGATCCGGGCGAAAGCCTCGTCAAGGCTCATGCCCGCGCGCACCAGGGCCTTGGCGTAGGCCAGCGCGCTGGCGGCCATGAAGCCGAGTTCGTCGGCCGCGCCGCCGCCGGCCTCGTGCACGACTTGCCCCGAGGCCAGGAACAGGCTGGCCTTCGGATAGGTGGCGCTGAGCCGCGCCCCGGCATTGGCCCCGGCGATCAGGTGCGCCTCGATCGGCCCGGGACTGCGGCCGGCCGCGGCGAAAGCGCTGAGCGGGTCGAGGTGAAACATCAGCTGGGCGGTGGGCGATGACTTGCCCGCGTCGGCCAGCCAGTCGGCGGCCTGGACGCCCAGAAAGCCCGCGTCGACGCCGACCGGGGCCAGTTCCAGGATGACGCCGTCCAGCGTCCGCGCCAGCGCCTCGGCGGAGCCGACCGCGACGCCATTTTGGCCGCTCGGATCGATCCGTACGAGGATCGACGCCGCGCCGCCGTCCAGGTCGGTCAGGATCTCGGCATTGGCGGCGTCGGGGCTGGGATGGGCGGTCGCGGCGCGCAGGTCCCAGGGGCGCTCGGCGTCGCGGGGATCGAACCGCAACCGCGCGGCCGGCGGCGAGTCTTCGTCCGTGTACAGCGGCGCGATGCTCAGCCCGTCGGTCGCGCGCCGCGTCAGGCTGGCGACGTCCTTGTCCTTCACCGTGCGCCGGACCAGGGCCAGCCAGTCGTCGCGCGCCGCGGCGGAAGCATCGTCGGCCATCTCAAGCGAACTCCACCAGCACGTCGTCGGCGGCGACGCTGTCGCCGGCCGCGGCGTTCACCGCCTTGACCACCCCTTCGCGCTCGGCGCGGATGATGTTCTGCATCTTCATCGCCTCGATGATGCAGACCACCTCGCCCTCGCGAACGGTCTGGCCGGCCACCGCGTCCATGGTCACCACCAGGCCGGGCATGGGCGAAACCACCAGCTTGGAGGTGTCGGCCTTCACCTTTTCCGGCAGCCGCTCGTGCATGGCCGACGACAGCGGCGTCAGCACCAGCACGCGGGCGCGGGCGGCGCGATGGCGGATGATGAAGCCCTCGTCGGCCGGTTCGACCGTGGCGGTGAAGGCGCGGCCGTCGAGCACGGCGCGGAACAGGGGCTGGCCGGGGCGCCAGTCGACATCGGTCAGCGTGAGCGCGCGATCTTCGCCGGGAAGGGTGACGACCAGCCCATCCTCGATGTCGGCCAGCACCACGGGACGCTTGGCCTTGTCGATGGCCACCACCCATTCGATGCGGGTCAGGGGTCCGGCCAGGCCATTGCCCTGGCGACGGGCACGGGCGGCCAGGAGGCGGTGCATATAGGCGCCGGCCGCGGTCATCAGGTCGGCCTGGAAATCGGTCGGAGCGACCCAGTGGAAGCCCTCGGGGAATTCGTCGGGGATATAGTTGGTCGAGATGACGCCGGAGCGGTAGCGGTCCTGGTCCATCACCGCGGCCAGGAAGGCCAGGTTCTGGCTCGGCCCCTCGATGTGGAAGTCCTCCAGCGCCCGGCCCATGCCGTCGATGGCCCCAAGCCGGCTCTCCGCCCAGGTCGACAGCTTGGCGATCATCGGGTCGTAGAACATCGATATCTCGTCGCCCTCGCGCACCCCGGCGTCGTTGCGCACGATGTAGCCGCCCCCATCACCCTTGACCTCGCCCTCGACCGGCGCCTCGTAGCGCACCAGCCGACCGATCGACGGCAGGAAGCGGCGCAAGGGGTCCTCGGCATAGACCCGGCTCTCGATCGCCCAGCCCTTGATGGCCAGGTCATCCTGGCTGAACGCCAGCGGCTCGCCGGCGGCGACGCGGATCATCTGCTCGACCAGGTCGACGCC
>DASYAQ010000075.1:0-1621 GCA_036501225.1 Caulobacteraceae bacterium
ACCCTCGACGAACAGCGCAGCCAGGACGCGCCCGATGCCGCCGCTTTTCACGAGGCGCTCCGCGAGGCCTGCGACGGCTACGACCCGGAGGCCTATGGCAAGTACAAGGCCTGGTGCGACGAGTACTTTTTCCTGCCGCACCGCAAAGAGCCGCGCGGCGTCGGCGGCATCTTCTACGACCAGCTGAACTCCGGCGACTTCGAGCGCGACTTCGCCTTCACCCGCGCGGTCGGCGAGGCCTTTCTCGACGTCTATCCGCGCATCGCCCGCCACCGGATGAACGAGCCCTGGACCGAGGACGACCGCGAAGAACAGCTCGTCCGCCGCGGCCGCTATGTCGAGTTCAACCTGCTCTACGACCGCGGCACCATGTTCGGCCTGCGCCAGGGCGCCAACATCGAGACCATGTTGAGTTCGATGCCGCCCCTGGTCAGGTGGCCTTAAGCCTTCGCCGGGGTGAACGCCCTCGGCCGCCGCGCGCCGCCCTGGCGGGCGAACATCCAGTTGGGATATTCGGGCGAGAGGGCGCTGACCTCGTCCAGCCTGGCGATCTCCTCGGCGCTCAAGGTCAGGTCGACCGCGGCCAGGTTGTCGTCCAGCTGTTCGGTGGTCTTGGCGCCGATGATCACGCTCATCACGTGCGGCTTGGACAGCAGCCAGGCCAGGGCCACCCGAGCCACCGAGACATCGTGAGCCTTGCCGATCTCGCGCATGGCCGCCACCACCGGCCAGGCGCGGTCCTTGTCCACCGGCGGGAAGTCGAAGGCGACGCGGCGCGCGCCCTCGGGCGTGTTGGCGCCCGGGCCGAACTTGCCGGAGAGCAGGCCGCCGGCCAGCGGCGACCAGACCATCAGGCCCAGCTTCTCCTCGCTGAGCATCGGGACCAGTTCGCGCTCGAGCTCGCGGCCGGCGATGGAATAATAGGCCTGCAGGGTCTCGAACCGCGCATAGCCCTTGGCGTCGCTGCGCCCCAGCGCCTTGGCGATCTTCCAGGCCGCCCAGTTGGAGACGCCGACATAGCGCACCAGGCCCTGGCGGATCAGGTCGTCCAGCGCGCGCAAGGTCTCGTCGATCGGGGTGACCGTGTCGTTGCCGTGGATCTGATAGAGGTCGATATGGTCGATCTGCAGCCGCTCCAGGCTGCCATGCACCGAGTCCATGATGTGGCCGCGCGAGGCGGCCTTGTCGTTCGGCCCCGGCCCCATTTCGCCGAAGACCTTGGTGGCGATCACCACGTCCTTGCGCGCCGTGCCCAGGTTCTTGAAGGCCTGGCCCAGCCGGCGTTCCGACTGGCCGAAGGAATAGACATCGGCGGTGTCGAAGAAGTTCACGCCCGCGGCCAGCGAGCGGCCGACGATGGCGTCCACCTCGGCCTGGCCGAGGCCGCCGATGGCCTTCCAGATGCCCGCCTCGGCATCGCCGCCGAAGGTCATCGCCCCAAGGCAGATTTCCGAAACGAACAGGCCCGTGCCGCCGAGCTGATTGTACTTCATGAAGCGATCCCCAAAAAAGGTTCGCCTTCATATGGGGCCGCGACCAGCCGGCGGAAGGCGTCCGATGTGAAGTTTGGATGGCGGACGCTTCGTCTTCAGTAGGCCATGCCCTGGGCGACCGACTTCAG
>DASYAQ010000076.1:0-3629 GCA_036501225.1 Caulobacteraceae bacterium
GACCAGGTCGGAGGTGATGGCGATGGTGATGGCCGCCTTGCCCTCGTTGACCGCCGCATAGGCGACGACGCCGTTCTGGCCCAGCCGCTTGCGCGCCTCGTCGACCAGGGGCCGCATGTCCCTGGCCGAGACGCCCTCGACGACACGGCCGTCGAACTGCACGCCGCCCACCATTTCCGAAGCCGCGGCCGCGCCGCCGCCGCCCATGGCCAGCTTCTGCCGCGCCTCGGCCAGCTCGCGCTCGAACCGGCGCCGTTCGGCGATCACCGCCTCGACGCGCGCCGGGACCTCGGCCACGGGAACCTTGAACTGGTCGGCCAGGCCCTTGGCCACCGCCGCCTGGTCGAGCAGCCAGCGCCTGGCCGGCTCGCCGGTCAGGGCCTCGATGCGGCGGATGCCGGCAGCGACGCCGCCCTCGGAAATGATCTTGAACAGCGCGATGTCGCCGGTGCGCGCCACGTGGGTGCCGCCGCAGAGCTCGACCGAATAGGCGCCCTCGCCGCCCGGCTCCAGCGTGCGCCCGAGTTCGAGCACGCGCACGCGGTCGCCGTACTTCTCGCCGAACAGGGCCACCGCGCCGGCGGCGATGGCCGCCTCGGGCGCCATCTCCTCGGTCCTGGCCGGCAGGTTCTGGCGGATGACCGCGTTCACCTCGGCCTCGATGCGGTCGAGTTCGTCATCGGTCAGCGGCCCGGAATGGGCGAAGTCGAAGCGCATGCGCTCGGCGTCGACCAGCTGGCCCTTCTGCGCCACGTGCGGGCCGAGCACGTGGCCCAGCGCCGCGTGCACCAGGTGGGCGGCGGAATGGTTGGCGCGGGTGCGCAGGCGTCGCTCCGGATCGACGCTGAGCGCAACGCGTTCGCCGGCCGCCAGCCGGCCTTGCGTCAGCTTCAGGGTATGGACGTGCAGGTCGCCGGCCAGCTTCTGGGTGTCGAGCACCACCGCCCGGCCGCCCGGCCAGGACGCCTCGCCATGGTCGCCGGCCTGGCCGCCGCTCTCGGCATAGAAGGGGGTGCGGTCGAACAGGGCCTGGACGGTCTGGCCGGTCTCGGCCGCCTCGATCACGGCGCCGTCGGCGACCAGGGCGAGCAGCTGGCCGGTGTCGTCGACATGGTCGTAGCCGGTGAAGACGCTCGCGCCCAGCCGTTCGCGCAGGGCCAGCCATTCGGCGGTCTGGGCGGTCTGGCCGGATCCGGTCCAGTTCTCCCGCCCCATGGCCCGCTGGCGCTCCATGGCCGCGTCATAGGCGGCGTGGTCGATGCTGAGGCCGCGGCCGCGGATGGCGTCCTCGGTCAGGTCGAGCGGGAAACCGTAGGTGTCGGAGAGCTTGAAGGCGGTCTCGCCGGAGAGGACGTCGCCTTGCCTGAGGCCGGCCGTCGCCTCGTCGAGCAGCGCCAGGCCGCGGCCCAGCGTGCGGCGGAAACGTTCCTCCTCCTGGCGCAGGGTCTCCTCGATGGTCGCCTTGGCGCGGCCGAGCTCCGGATAGGCCGCGCCCATCTGGTCGACCAGGGTGGGGGTCAGCCGCCAGATCAGCGCGTCCTGGGCGCCGAGCAGCTGCGCATGACGGATGGCGCGGCGCATGATGCGGCGCAACACATAGCCGCGACCCTCGTTCGACGGGGTGATGCCGTCGGCGATCAGGAAGGCCGAGGCGCGCAGGTGGTCGGCGATGATGCAGTGGGAGAAGCGCGCCTCGCCTTCGGCCTTGCGGCCGGTCAGGTCGACGCTGGCCTCGATCAGGGTCTTGAACAGGTCGATGTCGTAGTTGGTGGTAACGCCCTGCAGGACGGTGGTCACCCGCTCCAGGCCCATGCCGGTGTCGATCTGCGGCTTGGGCAGGTCCTTCTGCGAGCCGTCGGCGAGCCGCTCCCACTGCATGAAGACCAGGTTCCAGATCTCGACAAAGCGGTCGCCGTCCTCTTCGGCGCTGCCGGGCGGGCCGCCAGGCACGGTGTCGCCGTGGTCGTAGAACAGCTCGGTATTGGTGCCGATCGGGCCGGTGTCGCCCATCGACCAGAGGTTCTCCTCCAGCCGCACGATGCGGTCGTCGCCGAAACCGGCGATCTTCTTCCACAGGTCGGCGGCGTCCTCGTCCCGCGGATGGATGGAGACGATCAGCCTGTCCCTGGACAGGCCGAGGTTCTTGTTGATGAACTCCCAGGCGAACTCGATCGCGCCTTCCTTGAAATAGTCGCCGAAGGAGAAGTTGCCCAGCATCTCGAAGAAGGTCTGGTGGCGGCCGGTATAGCCGACATTGTCCAGGTCGTTGTGCTTGCCGCCGGCGCGCACGCATTTCTGCGCCGAGGTCGCCCGCGGCGCGGGCGGCCGCTCGGCCCCTGTGAAGACGTTCTTGAACGGCACCATCCCGGCATTGACGAACATCAGGCTGGGATCGCTCTGCGGCACCAGGGGCGCGGAGGCGATCAGCTTGTGGTCGCGATCCGTGAAATAGGCCAGGAAATCGCTTCGGAGGTTGTTCAGGCTGGGCATGGCGCGTCCATATAGAAACGCCGCGCCGCTTAGCCAAGCCGTTTAAGCCCCGCCTCCGAACAAGCAAGATCTTGCAATTCGCTGGTCGGCAAACAAGCCCTTCTCCCCTCGCGGGAGAAGCTGGCGGGTCTTAAGACCCGTCGGATGAGGGGCCGCGTCGCGCTTTCCACATTCTCTTGCGGGCGCCCGCCGCAAACGCCGGCGCGGCCCCTCATCTGACCCCGCCTTCGCGGGGCCACCTTCTCCCGCGAGGGGAGAAGGATTCAATCTGCTGCCCATTGCGGAGAGGAGACCGCGCGGCGGTCGCTTTCCTATTCGTCCTCTTCGGCGCTGGGTCCGACCAGGAGTTCCTCGACGATGACACCGGCATTGCCGCGAACGGCCTTTTCGATCTCGTCGGCCAGGTCCGGATTGGCTTTGAGGAACTCCCGCGCATTGTCGCGGCCCTGGCCGATGCGCTGGCTGTTGTAGGAGAACCAGGAACCGGACTTTTCGACCACCCCGGCCTTGACGCCCAGGTCGATGATCTCGCCCAGCTTGGAGATGCCCTGGCCGTACATGATGTCGAACTCGACCTCGCGGAACGGCGGGGCGACCTTGTTCTTGACCACCTTGACCCGGACGTTGTTGCCGACGATCTCGTCGCGCAGCTTGACCGAGCCGATGCGACGGATGTCGAGCCGCACCGAGGCATAGAACTTCAGCGCATTGCCGCCGGTGGTCGTTTCTGGGCTGCCGTACATGACGCCGATCTTCATGCGGATCTGGTTGATGAAGATGACCAGGGTGCCGGACTTGGAGATCGAGGCGGTGAGCTTGCGCAGCGCCTGGCTCATCAGCCGGGCCTGCAGGCCGGGCAGGCTGTCGCCCATCTCGCCCTCGATCTCGGCGCGCGGGGTGAGCGCGGCCACCGAGTCTATGACGATCACGTCCACCGCGCCCGAGCGCACCAGCGTGTCGGTGATCTCCAGCGCCTGTTCGCCGGTGTCGGGCTGGGAGACCAGGAGGTCGTCCAGATTGACGCCCAGCTTGTGGGCATAGGACGGATCGAGCGCGTGTTCGGCGTCGATGAAGGCGGCGGTGCCGCCCTCCTTCTGCACCTCGGCGACGACGTGCAGGGCGAGCGTGGTCTTGCCGGA
>DASYAQ010000077.1:0-4250 GCA_036501225.1 Caulobacteraceae bacterium
CGGCCGCCCGCTATAGAGCCGCTCTCGTCTTGTCCAAGGAGCCGCCCGTGGCCGACTATCTGGTGAAGGATCTCTCGCTCGCGCCTTACGGCCGCAAGGAGATCGAGATCGCCGAGGGCGAAATGCCCGGCCTGATGGCCATCCGCCAGGAGTTCTCCAAGGACAGGCCGCTGACCGGCGCGCGCATCGCCGGCTCGCTGCACATGACCATCCAGACCGCGGTGCTGATCGAGACCCTGCAGGCCCTGGGCGCCGGGGTGCGCTGGGCCTCGTGCAACATCTTCTCGACCCAGGACCACGCCGCCGCCGCCATCGCCGCCACCGGCACCCCGGTCTTCGCCGAAAAGGGCGAGACCCTGCTGGAATACTGGGACTATGCCCACCGCATCTTCGAATGGGCCGACGGCGGCTATCCGAACCTGATCCTCGACGACGGCGGCGACGCCACCCTGCTCTGCGTGCTCGGCCCCAAGGCCGAGGCCGATCCGAGCCTGCTCGACCATCCGAACAACGACGAGGAAGAAGCGCTTTATGCGGTGATGAAGCGCTACCTGAAGCAGAAGCCCGGCTTCTATTCGGCCATCCGCGACGCCATCAAGGGCGTCTCGGAAGAGACCACCACCGGCGTCCATCGCCTCTACCAGATGGCCGAGCGCGGCGAACTGCCCTTCCCGGCCATCAACGTCAACGACAGCGTCACCAAGTCGAAGTTCGACAACCTCTATGGCTGCCGCGAGAGCCTGGTCGACGCCATCCGCCGCGCCACCGACGTCATGCTGGCCGGCAAGGTCGCGGTGGTCTGCGGCTATGGCGACGTCGGCAAGGGCTCCGCCGCCTCGCTGCGCAACGGCGGCGCGCGGGTGATCGTCACCGAGATCGACCCGATCTGCGCCCTGCAGGCGGCGATGGAAGGCTATGAGGTGCGCACGCTGGAAGAGGCGGCGCCCGACGCCGACATCTTCGTCTCCGCCACCGGCAACAAGGACGTCATCCGCCTCGAGCACATGCGGGCGATGAAGAACAACGCCATCGTCGCCAATATCGGCCACTTCGATTCCGAGATTCAGGTCGCCGCCCTGCGCAACTACAAGTGGGACGAAATCAAGCCGCAGGTGCACCACATCGAGTTTCCGGACGGCAAGAAGATCCTCCTGCTGTCGGAAGGCCGGCTGGTGAACCTGGGCAACGCCACCGGCCACCCGTCCTTCGTGATGAGCGCCTCCTTCACCAACCAGACCCTGGCCCAGATCGAGCTGTGGACCAACGCCAAGGCCTATCAGCACAAGGTCTACACCCTGCCCAAGCGCCTGGACGAAAAGGTCGCCCGCCTGCACCTGGCCAAGCTGGGCGTGCATCTGACCGAGCTCAGCGGCGAACAGGCGAACTACATCGGCGTGGCCCAGGACGGCCCCTTCAAGCCGGACCACTACCGCTACTAGGGCGTCCCATTTCGACCGTCCTCATCCTCTCCAGCTTCGTCGCCGCTAGCCGGGTCGGTGGCGGCATGCAGGCCCTGGCGCTCTCCAGGCTGGGGATCGAGCCGATCCTGGTCCCCACCGTGCAGTTCGGCCGCCATCCCGGCTGGGGCGCGCCGGGCGGCAAGCCGGTCGAGGCCGACACCATGGCCGCCATGTTGCAGGGCATCGACGCCCAGGGTGTGTTCGGCCGGCTCGACGCGGTCGTCACCGGCTATTTCGCCTCGGTCGATCAGGTGGAGGTCGCGGCGCGCGCGCTGGACACCGTGCGCGCCGCCAGCCCGGCTGCCCGGCTGGTGGTCGATCCGGTGATGGGCGACGCGGGCAAGGGCCTCTATGTCCGCGAAGACGTCGCCAAGGCGATCGCCGCCGACCTGATCCCGCGCGCCGACCTGATCGCGCCGAACGCCTGGGAGCTGGCGCGGCTGTCCGGAATGCCGGTCGATGACGTCGCCGGCGCGGTCAGGGCGGCGCGCTCCTTGGGCCCGGCGGTCCTGGTCTCGTCGGTTTCGGCCGGCGACGAGATCGGCGTCGTCTATGTCGATACCCGAGGCGCGCTCTTGGCTGCCCACCCCCGCGCCCACGGCGCGCCGAACGGCACGGGCGACCTTTTGACCGCCCTCTTCACCGCCGCGCGCATCAGGGGCCAGTCGCCGCGCAAGGCCCTGGCCGCCGCCCTAGGCGGCGTCGCCGAAGCGGTGGCGGCGGCCGGCGAGGCCCAGGAACTGCCGATCGAAAGCCTGCCGGCGCGGCTGAGCTCCTCAAAGCGGGTGCGGATCGAGGCGGTTTAGGGACGTCTGCGGCGTCTAAATGTTCCGCTCATCGCCGCGGAGGCGGGACCCAGGCTTTGTCCGTTGGTCTCGCGCAAGCGGGACGTCAGCTTTTCACCACCAAGCACACGAAGGACACCAAGGGTCAGCGCTGACCCTGATGGACTGACCCTTACTCTTCTTGGTGTGCTTGGTGTGCTTTGTGTCAAAACCTGTGACCTCTCCCGCACCTCAATGCCCTCAGAACAAAACACCTGGGTCCCCGCCTGCGCGGGATGAGCGGGATTTGGTCAGCCCGGCAGGGCCTCGACGCGGGCCAGGAGGCCGCGTTCGTGGGCCAGCTGGGCGATCTGCACGGCGTTCAGCGCCGCGCCCTTGCGCAGGTTGTCGGAGACCACCCAGATGTTCAGGCCGTTCGCCACCGTCGGGTCGTTGCGGATGCGGCTGACATAGACGGCGAACTCGCCCTGCGCCTCTTTAGGGGTGATGTAGCCGGTGGGCTCGTGCTTATCGACCACCACGACGCCGGGCGCCTCGCGCAGGATGTCGCGCGCCTCGTCCTCGTCCAGGTGGGTTTCGAACTCCAGGTTCACCGCTTCGGAATGGCCGACGAAGACCGGCACCCGCACGCAGGTGACGGTGAGCTTGATCGACGGGTCGAGCATCTTGTGGGTCTCGTCCCACATCTTGTGTTCTTCGTCGGTGTAGCCGTCGTCCATGAAGTTGTTGGCGAAAGGGATGACGTTGAAGGCGATCTGCTTGGGATAGACCTTCGGCGCGCTAGGCCCGAGCGAATATACGCCCTTGGTCTGCTCCCAAAGCTCGTCCATCGCCGCCTTGCCGGAGCCCGAAACCGACTGATAGGTCGAGACCACCGCCCGCTTGATCCTGGCCGCGTCATGCAGCGGCTTCAGCGCCACCACCAGTTGCACGGTCGAGCAGTTCGGGTTGGCGATGATGTTCTTCCTGCGCGCCAGCTCGATCGCCTCGGGGTTCACCTCCGGCACGATCAGCGGCACGTCGGGGTCCATCCGCCAGGCCGAGGAATTGTCGATGACCAGCGCGCCGGCCCTGGCGATCTTGGGGCTCCACTCACGCGAAAAGGCGCCCGAGACGCTCATCAGGACGAGGTCGACGCTCGAGAAGTCGAACTTGTCGATGTCGAGGCAATAGAGCCGTTGCTCGCGGAAATTGACCTCGAGCCCGATGGATTTGCGCGAGGCCACGGCGAAGATCTCGTCCACGGGGAACTCCAGTTCCTCGAGGATCGCCAACATCTCGCGGCCCACATTGCCCGTGGCGCCGACGACGGCTACCCGGTAACCCATCGGAATTCTCCATTTTTGCGGGACCGCGCGAAATACGCTCGTTGGGGCCCAGAAGCAAGGTGGAGATCGGCAAACATCGCCTCAGTTTTTGAACCGAGGCCCACCCCAATCTCCCCCGGAAAGCCGCCTTTCCTTCCGAACGTCAGACAAACCAACGGTCCTCACGGGCCACGTCCCCCAGCTTAGCCGCCGAGGCACCGAGTACCGTAGCAAGCTTTCGCTGTGCTATCCGCACCAACGAACTCGGATATTCGCACGCCCGCGCGCAGATCTCCGTGGCCACGGATTCCGGTATTCCTCTGTCGTCCCCTTCACCTCGAAACACTGATATCCCGTTTCGATAAGCAAGTCTCGCCGTATCTAGAGCGGATTCCCAATGCTTCGCATCATCCAAAGCAGCATCAACTTTAGTTTCGCTCAGAAACGCGAGAACAGCTTTGTCTGTACCAGAATACCCGTTCAGTTCGCCAAGTGCGATGCGTCGCGCAAATTCCGGCGTTCCCCGTCGCCCCAGGAGTAACAGAAGCCTCGGCGAAGTGCCGGACAGTGCTATTCCATCTTTTCCGATGGGTTTCCTAGCGCCTTCCGTCATCCACAGTGTTTCGTTGAGCGCGGAGGAAACAAGTCTCCACTGCGGCTCCGTGAGCCTATCAAGCGCTGACTGAACCGTCCCTGAT
>DASYAQ010000078.1:0-16810 GCA_036501225.1 Caulobacteraceae bacterium
AACAGGGCCGCGATAGCGGCCGCGTCGGTGACGTCCAACCGCTGCGTTTCCGCAGCCGCGAGCCCGGCCAGGGCCGCCTCGTCGATGTCGGTGGCGAGAACCCGGGCCCCTTCGGCGATGAATCGCTCAGCCGTAGCCCGCCCGATGCCCTGACCGGCGGCCGTGATGAGGCAGGTCTTTCCCGACAACCGTCCGGCCATAATACTTTTCCGCTCATCCCCGCGGAGGCGGGGACCTAGGTGTTTTATCGTAGACCGCGGCGTTTCCAGCGAAAAAGCCTGGATCCCCTGCTTTCGCGGGGATGAGCGGGGGTTGGCGGGCTCTCGGGCGGCGGCGCTAGAGCCGGATCGACACCGCGGGCGCGAAATCGCCGGTCAGGGGCCGGACGAAGGTGAGGATAAGGTCCGCGCCCTCCTGGCTGACGCTCACCGGGCTGCCGTCGGCGAGCCGTTCGGCCTCGCCGTGCGCCGTCAGGCCCAGCACGCGCAGCCGCTCGCCCCGGGGCGAGCCCAGCACGATCAGGTTCAGCCGCCCCTCGGAACAGGTGAACCGCACCGGCAGGCCGTCGTCCGTCACCGCCTCGGCCCGCGCCCAAGGCCGCGTGCCGTAGATCGCCGCGCCGTTCGCCCGCAGCCAGGCCCCGAACGCCTTCAGCCGCGCCGCCTGCGCTTCGGGGATAGTCCCGTTCGCCTGGGGGCCGACATTGAGCAGCAGGTTGCCGTTCTTCGACACGCCGTCGATGAAGTCGCCGAGCAGGGTCTCGAACGGCGCGTAGTCCGCCTCGGTGTCGTTGCGGTTGAAACCGAAGGAATGGCTCATGCCGCGGGTCGCCTCCCACTTCTTCGCCTCGATCCGCGGGAAACGGGCATATTCCGGCGTGCGAAAATCGCTGTGCGGGACCACCGCCGGGATGATGCCGTCGAAGGCCGCGGGGTCGCGCCGCATCCGCGTCTTGATCCGCTCGTCCATCGCCCGCCGCGCCGCCGGATCCCGCAGCGGGCTGGCGTCCGGATCGCCCGCGACCCAGCGATCGTTTACGACGCCGTCGGGCACGGCGTTGTAATAGTCGGCGAACAGCTGGTTCAGCCGGTCCTGCGGCGCCGGCCAGGCGATGTCGTTCCACACCAGGCTGGGTTCGTAGCGCGCGATCAGCTCGCGCACCTGGGCGTCGGCATAGTCCGGATAGGCTCCGCCCGGCGTCGAGCCCATGAAGTCGGCCATGGTCAGAAGCGGTTCGGTGTTGAAGGTCCAGTCGATGCCGCCGGAATAGTAGACGCCGAAGCGCAACCCCGCCGCCCGCACCGCCGCAGCCAGCTCGCCCACGATGTCGCGTGCGGTAAACCATTGGGCGCGCTCTGGATTCGCAACGCTGCTCGGCCACAGGCAAAAGCCGTCGTGGTGCTTGGTGACCAGCACGACGTAGCGGGCGCCGGCGTCGCGGAAGCGATCCGCCCAGCCGGCCGGATCCCAGTCCTTCAGGCCCTGGACGAAGGGGGCCTTGAACGCTTCGTACGGCTGGTCTCCGTAGGTGGCCTTGTGGAACGCGGCCGAGGGCGTGCCGGGGACCTTGATCGCGTTGGCGTACCACTCGGTATAGGGCGTCATGGCCACCGCGCGGTCGTAGTCGGTCTTGAAGGCGTCGGAAATGTTGCCCAACCGCGCCGCGAACCCCGGTATGGCGAACAGGCCCCAGTGGATGAAGACGCCGAACTTGGCCGCGTCATACCAGGACGGCAGCGGCCGGCCATTCAGTGAGGCGAGGTCGGGCGTGTATCGGGTCGGGGTCATTCGCCACCTTCCCCAACCTGGCTCCGAGCGTCAAACGATCGTCCCGAACAGGGCGCCGACGCCGGAGGTCACCGCCATGGCCAGCGCGCCCCAGAACATCACGCGTATGGCCCCCTTTACGACGCTGGCCCCGCCGGCTTCCGCCGCCATGGCGCCCAGGATCGCGAGGAAAATCAACGAGGTCGCGGCCACCAGGGTCGGGAGCAGCATCTGAGGCGCCACGGCGCTGACCAGAAGCGGCATGGCTGCGCCCAACGAGAAGCTGGCCGCCGAGGCGAGCGCCGCCTGCAGCGGCCGGGCCTTCAGGGTCTCGGAGATGCCCAGCTCGTCGCGGGCGTGGGCGCCAAGCGCGTCATGGGCCATCAGCTGATCGGCGACCTGCCTGGCCAGCGCCGGATCGAGGCCGCGCCCGACATAGATCGCCGCCAGCTCCCCGTGCTCGGCCTTGTTGTGCTTGGCCAGTTCCGTGCGTTCCAGCGCCAGATCCGCCTGCTCGGCATCGGCCTGCGAGCGCACCGAGACGTATTCGCCGGCGGCCATCGACATGGCGCCGGCGACCAGGCCGGCCACCCCGGCGACCAGGACCGCGCCTCGCCCGCCATGCGCCGCGGCCACGCCCAGAATCAGACTGGCCGTCGATAATATGCCGTCATCCGCGCCCAGCACCGCCGCGCGCAGCCAACCGACGCGGCCGGTGCGATGTCTTTCAAGGTGGCGCCGCGGCATTGTGAGGCCTCCCGGGCGTCGGGCCGTCGCGTCACCCCCGGGTGAGCCGCCGACAAAGATCATCCAGCTGCTCTAACGTCTTATAGCGGATGGTCAGTTCCCCGCCGCCGCGCCGATGGGCGATTTCGACCGCCAGGCCGAGGGCGCGGGCCAGGTCCTCCTCCAGCGCGCGGGTATCGGCGTCCGGGCGCGGCGCGCCCTCGTCGTGCGGACGGGGCGGCGCGGCGTCGGACTGGGCGCGGCGGGCCAGCGCCTCGGCGGCGCGCACGCTCAAGCCCTGTTCGACCACCCGATGGGCCAGGACCAGCGGATCGGGGGCCGCGGCGACGGCGCGGGCGTGGCCGGCGGAAAGCTTGCCAAGGCGCAGCATGATCACCACCGTCGGCGGCAGGTCGAGCAGGCGGAGCGTGTTGGCCACATGGCTGCGGCTCTTGCCGACGGTGCGGGCGACCTCGTCCTGGGTGCGGCCGAACCGGTCCATCAGGGCGCGGTAACCGCTGGCTTCCTCGACCGGGTTCAGGTCGGCGCGCTGCACGTTCTCGATAATGGCGATCTCCAGCGTCTCCAGATCGTCGAGTTCACGCAGGATGACCGGGATGGTGGTCAGGCCGGCGGCCTGGGCGGCGCGCCAGCGCCGTTCGCCGGCGACGATCTGGTATTGCCCGGGCTGCTCGGGCGACGGCCGCACCAGGATGGGTTGCAGGACGCCCCTGTCGCGGACGGAAGCGGCCAGCACCTCGAGATCGTCGACGTCGAAATCCATCCGCGGCTGGGCGGCGTTGCGGTGGATCTGCTCGATGGGAATCTCGCGGTTGCCGGCGGCGGCGCCCTCGCCAGCGGCGGTGGCCTCGTCGAGCAGGGCCGACAGGCCCCGGCCAAGTCCGCGTCGCTCGGTCATCAGGCGGCGACCACGGCGCGGCGCGCGCGTTCGCGGCCGACCACTTCGCGCGCCAGATCGAGATAGGCGCGGCTGCCGGCGCATTTCAGGTCGTAGACCAGCACCGGCTTGCCGAAGGACGGCGCCTCGGAAACCCTTACATTACGCGGGATCATGGTCTGATAGACCTTGTCGCCGAAATGGGCGCGGACGTCGGCGGCGACCTGGTCGGAAAGCCGGTTCCTGCGATCGTACATGGTTAGCACCAGACCCTGAATCTCCAGGCGCGGGTTGAGGCTGCCACGCACCAGTTCGACCGTGCGCATGAGCTGGGTGAGGCCTTCGAGCGCGAAGAACTCGCACTGCAGCGGCACCAGCACCGCATCGGCCGCGGTCATGGCGTTGACGGTGAGCAGGTTGAGCGAAGGCGGGCAGTCGATCAGCACATAGGTGTAGGCGCCGGGTTCGCGGGCGTCACGCAGGGGTTGCAAGGCGTCGCGCAGGCGGAAGGAGCGGCGCGGCGCGGCGGCGAGTTCGATCTCGGCCCCGGAAAGGTCGGGATCGCAGCCGAGCAGGTCGAGGCCGGGCAGGGCGGTCGGACGCGCGGCCTCGCCGATGGGGGCGCCATTGACCACCACGTCATAGACCGTGCTCTGGACGCCGCCGCGCGACATGCCCAGCCCGGTGGAGGCGTTGCCCTGCGGGTCGAGGTCGATCAGCAGCACGCGCTCGCCCACCGCGGCCAGGGCGGTGCCGAGGTTGATGGCGGTGGTGGTCTTGCCCACCCCGCCCTTCTGGTTGGAGACCGACAGCACCCTCAACCCGGAGTCAGACATGCTTTAGCTTCCTCATCCGAACGATGCGGCCGTCGGTATGGCTGAGACTATCGATCAGTTCGGCCTCGAATTTCCAGGATGCGGTGGCGGCCTCGAGCTCGGCCACAACATCCTGACCCTTCATGAACAGCCCAATCGCGCCCCGCCGCAGGTAGGGCTGAGCATAGCGGAAAAGTCGACTCAGGGGAGCGCAGGCGCGCGCGGCGACCACGTCGACGCTGATGTCGAGGTCTTCGGCCCGCGCGTGGTGCACCATGGCCGGCAGGGCCAGTGTGGCGACGATTATCTCCAGAAACCGGCAGCGCTTGGCCATACTCTCGATCAGATGGACCATGGCGCCCGGCCGACCCTTCAGAAAGATGGCCAGGACCAGGCCCGGAAAGCCGGCGCCGGCGCCCAGATCGGCCCAGCGCAAGGCCTCTGGCTCGAGCTTGAGCAGCTGGGCGCTGTCATAGGCGTGGCGTCGCCAGAACTCCGCCAGCGCCGAGGGGCCGACCAGATTCATCCGGCTATTCCAGTCAGCCAGCGCCGCGCGAAAGGACTCCAGATCGGCCATCTGGGCCGGCGTCGCGCCTGTCGCGCCCTGAAACTCAGCTGCGCCAAAGACCTGATCCAGAACGGTTTCCTGCGTCACGGGTCAGGCAGCGCGGGCGCGACGGGCGTGGGCGAGCAAAGCGGTCAGCGCGCCGGGGGTGACCCCCTCGATACGCGAGGCCTGACCTAGCGTGCGCGGCCGGACGGCGGCGAGTTTTTCCCGCGCCTCGGTCGACAGGCCGCCGATGCCGGCATAGTTCAGGTCGTCGGGCAGGGCGAGAGCCTCGTCCTTGCGAAAGGCTGTGACATCGGCGGCCTGACGGTCGAGATAGCCGGCATAGGCCGCCTCGATTTCGATCTGCTCGCCCGCAAAGGCCGGCCAATTGGCGATCTCCGGCCATACCGTCGCCAGCTCGGTCAGGCCGATGCCGGCATAGGCCAGCAGCTGCACCACGTCGCGGCGCTGGCCGTCGGCCTTGACCGCCAAGCCGGCGCGGATGGCCTCGGTCGGGGTCAGTTGAAGCGCATGAGCACGGGCGCGAATCTCGTCCAGGATCGCGGCCTTGGCGGTGAAGGCTCTGGCGCGGTCGGAACCGACCGCGCCCAGCGCAATCCCGCGCGCGGTCAGGCGCTGGTCGGCGTTGTCGGCGCGCAGGGTAAGGCGAAACTCGGCGCGGCTGGTGAACATCCGGTAGGGCTCGGTCACGCCGCGGGTGACCAGGTCGTCGATCATCACGCCCAGATAAGCCTCGTCGCGCGCGAACACCGCCGGCGCGGCGCCGGACGCGGCGCGCGCGGCGTTCAGCCCGGCGACCAGGCCCTGGCCGGCCGCCTCCTCGTAACCGGTGGTGCCGTTGATCTGGCCGGCCAGATACAGGCCGGGCAGACGCTTGACCTCGAGCGAGGGCTTCAGCTCGCTGGGATCGACATAGTCGTATTCGATGGCGTAGCCGTAGCGCTTGATCGCCACGGCCTCGAGGCCCGGAATGGTTCGGATGAAGCGGTCCTGGGTTTCCTCGGAGACCGAGGTCGAGATGCCGTTCGGATAGACGATGTCGTCGTCACGTCCCTCCGGCTCCAGGAAGATCTGGTGACGGGTCTTGTCGGCGAAGCGGACCACCTTGTCCTCGATCGAGGGGCAGTAGCGCGGCCCGCGCCCGAGCGCCCGGCCGCCATAAACCGCTGATTCCGTTAGCCGTTCGGCGATGATCGCGTGGGTCTCCGCCGTCGTCCAGGTGACGCCGCAGGGCACTTGAGGCCGCTCGACGGACGCGGTCATGAAGGAGAAGGGGATGGGTGCGGCGTCGCCGGCCTGTATCTCCAGCCCGTCCCAGGCGATGCTTCGGCCATCCAGCCGCGCCGGCGTGCCGGTCTTCAGCCGGCCCATGCGCAGGTCGAGCCCGTAGAGCCGATCGGCCAGCCCGATCGCCGGCGCATCGCCGACGCGGCCGGCGGGCGTGCGGGTTTCGCCGCGATGAATGACGCCACGCAGGAAGGTGCCGGTGGTCAGCACCACCGCGCCGCCGCGCCAGCTTTTGCCTGCGGCGTCTTCCACGCCGCCGACCCGGCCATCCGTCACGATCAGGTCTTCGACCGCCGCGGCGACCACGGTCAGGTTGGGCTGTTCGGCCAGGGTCCGTTGCATCGCGGCGCGATAGACGGCGCGGTCGATCTGGGCGCGCGGGCCGCGCACCGCCGGCCCCTTGGAGCGGTTGAGCAGGCGGAACTGGATGCCGGCCTCGTCCGCCAGGCGACCCATCAGCCCGTCGAGGGCGTCGATCTCGCGGACCAGGTGACCCTTGCCCAGGCCGCCGATGGCCGGGTTGCACGACATTTCGCCAATGGTTTCAAGCTTGTGCGTCAGCAACAGGGTGCGCGCGCCGGTGCGCGCCGACGCCGCCGCGGCTTCACAGCCGGCGTGGCCGCCGCCGATGACGATGACATCCCAGTGGGTTGAAGGCGCTGACATGACCGACCAAAGCGCCGTCCACCGGCGCCGGCCCTTATAGCTTGGGGCCGCCGCTGTTTCACGTGAAACATTGCCGCGCGGGTCCAGGCCGTTGTTTCACGTGAAACAGACTTACTTGCCAATGCAGAACCGGGCGAACACCCGATCGAGCACATCCTCCGGATCCACCCGGCCGGTCACGCGGGCGAGGCTGCGGGCGGCGAGACGGACATCCTCCGCCGCCAACTCGACCTCGGTCGGGGCGCTCAGCGCGGCGGCCGCCCTGGCCAGATGCTCAAGCGCCGCGACCAGGTCCTGCCGGTGCCGCGCCCGGGTCGCGGCGGGAAACTCCCCGCCGGAGAGCGCCTGGACAACGCGCGCCGTCAGCAGCTCGCGCAGCTGGGCCAATCCCAGGCCTCGCGTCACCGAAATGTCGGCGATGTCGAGATCGTGGGCGTTCGCCCAGGCGCTGACCTCGCCGTCGGCCGGACGCGGCGCCAGGTCGCGCTTGTTGAGGACACAGATGTCTCCCGACCGGGCCAGCGCCGCGGCGTCCCGCCAAAGCCCGCCCTTGGCGGCGACGTCGACCACCACCAGCCTCAGGTCGGCGGCCTCGGCCAAAGCCCCGGCCCGCCGCACCCCCTCGGCCTCGATCGCGCCCTTTGGCGCCCGCAGGCCGGCGGAATCGCCGAGCAACACGCGATAGCCCGCCAGGTTCAGCGCCACCTCGATCACGTCGCGGGTCGTGCCCGGCGTCGGCGTCACAATGGCGGCGTCACGGCCGGCCAGGGCGTTGAGCAGGCTCGACTTGCCGGCATTGGGCGCGCCGATCAGCGCGACGCGGAAGCCTTCGCGCACCCGCTCGCCGCGTTCGCCGTCGGCCAGGGCCAAGTCGATTTCACGTGCGACATCGGCCAGCAACGGCGCCGCGCCGCGGGCCACTTCGGCCGGCAGGTCCTCGTCGGGAAAATCCACCGCCGCTTCGAGCATGGCCAGGGCGTCGATCAGGGCCTCGCGCCAAGCGGCGTGCCGGCGGGCCAGATCGCCGTCGAGCTGGGCCAGGGCCTGTCGCCGCTGCGCATCGGTCTCCGCCTCGACCAAGTCGCCGATCGCCTCGGCCTGGCTGAGGTCGAGCTTGCCGTTCTCGAAGGCGCGGCGGGTGAACTCGCCGGGCTGGGCCAGGCGCAAACCCAGGTCCAGCAAGGCTTCGGTCACCGCATCGATCACCGCCGCGCCGCCATGCAGGTGCAATTCGGCGACATCTTCGCCGGTATAGCTGTGCGGCCCCGGAAACCAGAGCACCAGGGCCTGGTCCAGTGGCGCGCCGTCAGCGGGGCGCCTCAACCCTCTCAGGCTTGGGCGGCGGGTTTTCGGCCGGACGCCGGTCAGCGCTTGCAACGCCGCGGCGGTCCCGGCTCCCGAGAGCCGGACGATCGCCACGGCCGCGCGGCCGGGCGCGCTGGCCAGGGCAAAGATGGTGTCGCCCATCGCGCCTCAGCGCTTGGGGCCGGCGGCGGCCATCAGCTTGGCGAACTGCTCCTGGGCGGCGCCGCCGAAGGCCAGCCAGTTCTTCATCAACTCCTCAGGCTGCAGGGCGGCCATATTGGCGGTCATGCGCTTCTGCATCTCCTCGACCAGCCTTTCGTTCAGCGCCGCGACATCGGGCAGGCCAAGCGCCGCGCGCGCCTCTTGAGGCGTGCAGTCCACCTCGATCGTCACCTTCATGGCAAAACCCTCCGCTCGCCCACAATTTTGTTATGAGCCTTTGCGCGGCCGCGAGGCTAGTAGCATTTCCGCCCGCCCGTTTTGCGAGACCGCCATGCCCGCCACGTTCAATCTAACCCTCACAACCCCCGACGGCGAGTTCGGCGCCTATGTCGCGCCGCCGCCCAGCCTGCCCGCGCCGGCCATTGTGGTGATCCAGGAGATTTTCGGGGTCAACGCGGTCATGCGCCAGACCACCGACCATTTCGCCGCCCAGGGCTACCTCGCCGTCTGCCCGGACCTCTTCTGGCGCATCGAGCCCGGCATCGACATCACCGACCAGAGCGAGGCCGAGTGGAAGCGGGCCTTCGAGCTGTTCAACGCCTTTGACGTCGAGGCCGGCGTCAGGGACATCGCCGCCACCATCGACGCGGCCCGCAAGGACCCACGCTGCAACGGCAAGGTCGGCGTGGTGGGTTTCTGCCTCGGCGGCCTGCTGGCCTACCTCACCGCGGTGCGCACCGATGCGGACGCCAGCGTCGCCTATTACGGGGTCGGCATCGAGCGCTACACCGCCGAGGCCGAAAAGCTGGTCAATCCGTTGCTGCTGCACATCGCCGAAGAAGATCAGTTCACGCCGAAGCCGGCCCGCGACCTGATCCTGAACGCGTTGAAAAACCACCGGCAGATCGAGATCCATACCTACCCCGGTCGCGATCACGCCTTCGCCCGCCCTGGCGGCGAGCATTACGACGCCGCCGATGCGGCGCTGGCCGAGAGCCGCACGCTCGACTTCTTCAAGCGCAATCTGGGCTGAACGACCATGCTGGCGATCCAGGCGACGAAGGCGGGCGGGCCCGAGGTGCTCGAAGCGGTCGATCTGCCGATTCCGCAGCCTGGACCGGGGCAGATCCGCGTCCGCCACCACGCCATCGGCCTGAACTTCATCGACACCTATCAGCGTTCGGGCCTCTATCCGATGCGCCTGCCGGCCGTGCTCGGCCAGGAGGCCGCCGGCGTCGTCGATGCGATCGGCGAGGGCGTCAGCGACTGGGAAAAGGGAGATCGCGTCGCCTATTCCGGCCAGACCGGCGCCTATGCCGCGTTTCACGTGGTTCAGGCCGAGCGTGTGCTGCGCCTGCCCGACAGCATCTCGTTCGAGACCGCCGCGGCCTCGCTGCTGAAGGGGATGACGGCGGAATTTCTGCTGCGCCGCTGCTATCCGCTCAAGGCTGGCGAGACCATTCTGGTCCATGCCGCGTCCGGCGGCGTCGGCACCATCCTGGTGCAATGGGCCAGGGCGATCGGCGCGGTGGTGATCGGCGCGGTCGGTTCGCCCGCCAAGGCGGATCTGGCCCGCGATAACGGCTGCGACCACGTCATCCTCTATCGCGACGAGGACGTCCCGGCGCGCGTGCGCGAGATCACCGCAGGCCAGGGCGTGCGCGTCGCCTATGATTCCGTCGGCAAGGACACCTTCGAAGCCACCCTGGCCAGCCTCGGCCGCCGCGGGTTTTTCGTCAGTTTCGGCAATGCGTCCGGCCCGGCGCCGGCGATCGAACCCCGCCGACTGATGGGGGCCGGCTCGCTGTTTCTGACCCGGCCCACTCTCTACGACTACACCGCGACGCCGGAGGAGCTGGCCGCCAGCGCCGCGGCCCTGTTCGAGGTCATCGCCTCTGGAACGGTGAAGATCGAGATCGGCCAGACCTTCCCACTCAGGGAGGCGCGCCGGGCCCACGAGGCGCTCGAGGCCCGCGCGACGATCGGGGCGAGCCTGCTGATTCCATAGGAGCCCGAGCCTATCTGGCGATCGCCGCCTGATAGGCCGGCCGGGTCTTCACGCGCGTCCAGTAGTCGGCGACGGGGGCCGGATAGTCCTCGGCCAGCCCAAGCGAAGCGCCCATGTTCAGCGCATAGACCACCGAGATGTCCGCCGCGGTGAAGGCATCGCCGGCCAGGTGCGGACTGTCGCTCAGCCGGCCGCTCAGCGCCTTGACCCGGCGGCCGAACAGGGTGCGGCAGAGGCCGGCGGTGAAGTTGTCCTTCTGGTCGTCGGGCGCGAGGAAGCGGGTTCCGACCAACGGGTTGAGGAAGGCCGACAGCGAGCCCTCGCCATAGATCAGGAACTGCAGGTAGGCCGGATAGGTCGGATCATCCGCCACTGGCGCCAGCGGCGTCGGCCCATAGCGGGCGGCCAGATACTGGACAATAGCCACCGATTCCGACATCGACACCTCGCCGTCGATGATGGCCGGCAGGCCGCGGGCCGGGTTGACGGCGATGAATTCCGGGCTGGAGCGGCCGATGGCCTCGGGAGAGAGCTCGTAGTCGAGTCCCATCTCCTCGGCCATCCAGATCACACGAAGCGAGCGACTGCCGCTGGCGTGAAAGATCTTCAGCATCGCCTCGCCCGCGAAATCAAGTATTCATGTTCTGGAAAAATTCGTCGTTGTTCTTGCTCTGCTTCAGCTTGTCGAGCAGGAACTCGATCGCGTCTTGCGGACCCATGGGGCTGAGAATGCGATGCAGGATGTTGACCTTCTGGAAGTTTTCCTTCGGCGTGATCAGCTCTTCCTTACGCGTGCCGGACTTCAATATGTCGATGGCCGGATAGATGCGCTTGTCGGCGACCTTGCGGTCGAGCTGGATTTCCGAATTGCCGGTGCCCTTGAACTCCTCGAAGATCACCTCGTCCATGCGGCTGCCGGTGTCGATCAGCGCGGTGGAGATGATGGTCAGCGAGCCGCCTTCCTCGATGTTCCGCGCCGCGCCGAAGAAGCGCTTCGGGCGCTGCAGGGCATTGGCGTCGACGCCGCCGGTCAGCACCTTGCCGGAGGACGGCACCACGGTGTTGTAGGCGCGGCCCAGCCGGGTGATGTTGTCGAGCAGAATGACCACGTCGCGCTTGTGCTCGACCAGGCGCTTGGCTTTTTCGATCACCATTTCAGCCACTTGCACGTGGCGCGAGGCCGGCTCGTCGAACGTCGAGGAGATCACCTCGCCCTTCACCGTGCGCTGCATGTCGGTGACTTCCTCGGGCCGTTCGTCGACCAGCAGCACGATCAGGTAGCATTCCGGGTGGTTGGCGGCGATCGCCTTGGCGATGTTCTGCATCATGATGGTCTTGCCGACCCGGGGCGGGGCGACGATCAGGCAGCGCTGGCCCTTGCCGAGCGGGGCGACGATGTCGATCACCCGGCCGGTGCGGTCTTTCAGCGTCGGGTCTTCGATCTCCATCTTCAGCCGCTCTTCCGGATAGAGCGGGGTCAGGTTGTCGAAGGCGACCTTGTGCCGCACGTTTTCCGGCGGCTCGAAATTGACCTGCGTCACATTGACCAGGGCGAAATAACGCTCGCCTTCGCGTGGCGAACGCACGCCGCCCTCGACCGTGTCGCCGGTGCGCAGGCCGTAGCGGCGGATCTGCGACGGGGAGACGTAGATGTCGTCCGGGCCGGACAGGTAGTTGGCCTCCGGGCTGCGCAGGAAGCCGAAGCCGTCCTGCAGCACTTCCAGCGTGCCGGAGCCGGAGATGTCGACGCCTTCCTCGGCCACGGCCTTGAGGATGGCGAACATCATGTCCTGCTTGAGCATGGACGAGGCGTTCTCGATCTCCAGCGCCTCGGCGAAGGTGACCAGGTCGGCCGCGGGCTTTTCCTTCAGCTCCTGCAGCGACATGCGCGTCATGCCCATGGCCGCGATGGCGTGGCTGGCGGCGGTGGGTTCCTCGGGGCCGTCCGCCGCGTCGGCGTCGGTTGCGTCGAGGACGTCGCCCATGGGATCGGCGTCTTCGCGCTCTGCGAGGGTGTCTAGGGTGGTGTCAGTCATGTTGAACTCTGTTTGCGAATGGATCGGCCGCGCGTGCGGCCGCTTGGGCCCCCGATTTGCGGGGCCGGATTAAGCTCTTTGGATGCGCCGGGTCCTCGAAGTGATGGTCGGCGCGAAGGGGAGGATCAGACGTATGTCGCGGCTCTGATGGGCGCGGGTCTGATGAGAGGAGATGGGCTCAGCGGCGAACCGCCTTGCTTCAAGAGGAAGCGGAACCACAAGGCGCGCCTCAGGTCAAGCGCGGCCGTTCGCTTCGTCAGGCGCCGAACTTGGTGGTGGCGGCGATGACGACGACGATGGCGACCAGAAACGGCAGCTCGTTGGTCATGCGCCAGAAGCGTTCGCCGTGGGTGTTGCGCCCCTCGGCGAAGGCCCGGCGGGATCCGGAGAGAAACCCGTGCCAGGCGGCCAGCGCCCCAAACCCGGCAAGCTTGGTCAGGAACCAGGCCTGCAGCCAGAAATGGGGGCCGCGACGGCCAAGATCAAGCCAGACCAGCGCGCCGCCAAAAACCAGCACCATGATCATCGCCGGATTGATGATCATGCGCAGCAGCTTCACCTCCATGGTCTTGAAGGTCTCGTCCATCTCGGAGTCCTGTGTGGCGCGGGTGTGGTAGGCGAACAGGCGCGGCAGATAGAGCAGGCCCGCCATCCAGGCGATGACGGCGACGATGTGAAGCCCGCGCACCACATTGAAGACCAGGTCCGAATTCACGCGACGTCCCCCTTAGGCCCTGAGCGGACATTTCGACCATGCCGCCGCACAGGTAAAGCCCGATCCCGGCGCAGCGCCGCCCGGCCGCGCCAGCGCCGCGACGGTCAGCTCGGCCAGGCCCTCGATAAAGCCGGCCTCGACGCCAAGCGTCGGGACACGGACATAGGCGCTGACTCCGGCCGCCGCGGCGGCCACGCGATAATCGTGATCGAGCTCGACCAGGGTCTCGACGTTCTCGGAGACGAAGGCGATCGGGCTGATCACCACGCCGACGCCATCCCTGGCCGCGGCTCGGATCTCGTCCAGGGTGGTGGGCGCCAGCCACCGCATCGGTCCGACGCGGCTCTGATAGGCGATGCGCCAGTCCGAGAGGCCCGTGGGAAGTCGCGCCGCCACCGCCTGAGTGGTGGCGGCCACCTGCGCGGCGTAGGGGTCCCCAGCCCGCACGACGCTCTCTGGCAACCCGTGGGCGGAGAAGATCAACCGCACCGGCTGCGGCCGACCCGCCGCATCCCAGACCGCCTCGATGCGGCGGGCATGCGCCTCAACCAGGCCGTCCAGCATTGGATAGCAGCAGACCGACCGCGACCGGCCAGGCCCGCGATAGACGGCCTGCCACGCTTTGAGCGACGAAGCGGTGGTCGTGGTGGAAAACTGCGGATAGAGCGGCAGAAGCACGATCTCGTCGGGCGCGAAGGCCGCGACCGCCGCCGCCGTCTCGGCGCTGAACGGCCGCCAGTAACGCATGGCGACGAAGGTCTCGACCGTGGTCGCGGGCAGACGCGCCCGCAGCACGGCCTTCAGCGCCGCGCCTTGCGCCTCGGTCTCGGCAAGCAAGGGCGAGGCGCCGCCCATCCGTGCATAGTTCGCCCTGGCCGATCGACTGCGCAGCCCGGCGATCAGCGCCGCCAACGGAAGCCGTAAGAGGCTCGGCAGGCCGATGATCGCCGGATCGGCAAACAGGTTGAACAGGAAGGGCCAAACCGACTTCGGCGCATCCGGGCCGCCCAGGTTGAAGAGGACAACGGCGAGCCGCGTCTGGGCCATCAGGCCCTGCGCCAGGCGGTCACCCGCTCCACGACCCGGCCGATATGTTCGACCGGCGTGGTCGGCGCGACGCCGTGGCCGAGATTGAAGATCCACGGGCCGTCGCCCCAGTCCGCCAGCAGCGCATCGACGCCGGCGTCGAGCGCCGGGCCGCCGGCCAGCAGCACCTGCGGATCCAGCGCCCCCTGGATGGTGACCGTCTTCTGCAGGCGCCGGCCGAGCTCAGGCGAAAACCCCGTGCCCAGTCCCACCCCCTGCACGCCCGTGGCGCGGACATAGGGCTCAATCAGCGACTCAGGCGCGCCCCGAGGAAAACCGATCACCGGCACGGTGACGCCCGCCGCCCGCAACGCTTCCACGATCCGGGCGTGCGGCCGCACCACCAGCCGCTCGAACACCGGCTGTGGCAATTGGTCGGCCCAGGATTCGAAGATCTGCAGCGCCTGAGCGCCGGCCTCGACCTGCATGGCCAGGTAGCGCCAGGTCGCTTCGGCGACCACGTCAACCAGTTCGCCAACCGCCTCGAGCTCGGCGAAGGCATGCGCACGAGCCATCGCCCGCGCCGTCTCACCGCCACGACCCTGGAGCATGTAGGTGGCGACGGTCCACGGCCCGCCGGCGAATCCGATCACGGCCCGCTCAGGCTCCAACGCGGCGCGGACGCGGCGAACCGTCTCTCCGATCGGGGCCAGTCGCGCCGTCGAGGCCTCTATCTCGGCCGCCAGCGCCCCGGTGGCCGGCAGCGGACCCATGCGCGGCCCTTCGCCGGCCTCGAACCAGACCTTCTGGCCCAGCGCCAGCGCGATCGGCACGATGTCGGAGAAGACGATGGCCGCGTCATAGGCGAACCGCCGCATCGGCTGCAGCGTGATCTCGGTGGCGATCTCCGGATTGAAGCAGAGCGTGAGAAAGTCCCCCCCGGCGCCTGCGCGCAGCTCGCGGTACTCGGGCAGACACCGCCCGGCCTGACGCATGAACCAGATGGGCGGCCGCTCCGACGTTTCGCCTTTGAGCGCTTTGAGCAACAATGGTTCGGAGAGGGACGTCATGGGCGCCCTTAAAGCCGCTCAGCCCGCCAGGCTCAAGCCCAGGGCCTCCTTCTATTCCTTAATGAGAGATTAAGAGAGATTCGGTGGAAGAGATCAGGGCCGGCTCAAACCGGGGATGAATCCGGACGTGTTCGGACGATTCAACCGTTTCGGCCAGGTCGCCAGCGATCGCCGCACAGGGGTCGCCACGGCCTGTGGATTGCGGGGACGGCCTGCAAATGGCCGGCAGGGTTAACAAAATCTTAACGACGCCTGGGCATCGCGCCATCGAGGCGGCGCCTTATCCAGAGGCAGCCCGATCTGGCCTCTCAGGCTCCACTCGCGGCGCCGGACTGTGGATGCCGAGCGCGCGCTTTGGCGGTTTTCCACCATCGGCCTTGGCAAAGCCCTCGCAAGCGGGTTTTCTCCCGGCCGGTTCCGCTGGTTGGGGCCGGTCGTTAACCTTTGATTAACCAAGTCTCAACAGGCGAGGCGGGCAAGGAAAGTCGGCGATGACCCAGGCTTCGCGCTTCGCCACCTATTTCCATATCCACCTGGTGTCGGATTCCACCGGCGAGACGCTGAACGCCATGGCGCGCGCCGTTTGCGCCCGGTTCGACGACGTGCTGCCGATCGAGCACATCTATTCCCTGGTCCGCTCGCCGCGCCAGCTGGAGCGGGTGCTGCGCGAGATCGAAGCCGCGCCGGGCGTGGTCCTGCACACCATCGTCGACAAGACCCTGCGCGCGGCGCTGGAACAGGGTTGTCGCGACCTGGACATGACCTGCGTCGCGGCGCTCGACCCGCTGATCGCCTCGCTGGCCCGTTATCTGGGCGCCTCGATCTCGACCCGGGTCGGCGCGCACCTGCGCCTCGACCACGACTACTTCAACCGCATGGACGCCCTGGCATACGCCATCAGCCATGACGACGGCCACGCGACCCAGGACCTGGAGGCCGCCGATGTGGTGCTGGTCGGGGTCAGCCGGACCTCGAAGACCCCGACCTCCATCTATCTCGCCCATCGCGGCATCCGCGCCGCCAATGTGCCGCTGGTGCCGGGCAGCGAACCGCCGCCGCAGCTCTTCCAGCTGAAGCGGGCGGTGGTGGTCGGCCTGACCCTGTCGCCCGACCGATTGATCGAGATCCGCCGCAACCGGCTGTCGAACCTCAGGGAGGATCGCGAGAGCGCCTATGTCGATATCGAAGCCGTCCGGGCCGAGATCGTCCGTGCCCGCCGCATGTTCGAAAAGCACGGCTGGCCGGTGATCGACGTCACCCGCCGATCGGTCGAGGAGACCGCCGCCGCCGTGATCAACGTCATGACCGCCGGCGGCGGCCAGGTCGAGGTGCTCTCGTGAGCTCAGTGGTGCTGGCGTCGAAGAGCGCGGTGCGCAGCCGCCTGCTCGCCGCCGCCGGCGTCGCATTCGAAGCCGTGGATTCCGGCGTCGATGAGGCCGCGGCCAAGGCGCGCCTGAACGGATGCACGCCTGACGCGGTCGCCATGGCGCTGGCGGAGGCCAAGGCCCTGCGCGCCTCGGCCGCGCGGCCGGGCGCCCTGGTGATCGGCGCCGACCAGGCGCTCGACTTCGAGGGCCGGTTGTTCGACAAGGCGGCGAGCCTGGACGAGGCCCGTAGACGGTTGATCATGCTCCGTGGACGCTCGCACCGGCTGCACGCGGCCGTGGCCGTGGCCCGCGATGGCCGGGTGGTCTGGCGCAAGTGCGCCAGTTCGACCCTGACCATGCGCGCCTTCAGCGATGTCTGGCTCGACGCCTA
>DASYAQ010000079.1:0-18501 GCA_036501225.1 Caulobacteraceae bacterium
CGGCTGGCCGCTGTTCGCCGGCGGGGTGTTCGACATCAGCGCCAGCGTCAAAGCCTATTTCGCGCTGAAGATGATCGGCGACGACATCGACGCGCCGCACATGGCGCGCGCCCGGGCGGCGATCCTGAATCACGGCGGCGCCGCGGCGACCAATGTCTTCACCCGCATCCAGCTGGCGCTCTATGGCGCGGGGCCGTGGGAGACCATCCCGACCATGCCGGTCGAGATCATCCTTTTGCCGCGCTGGTTTCCCATCCACCTGTCGAAAATGTCCTATTGGGCGCGCACGGTGATCGTGCCGCTCTTGGTGCTGCAGGCGAAGAAACCGGTGGCCCGCAACGCGCGTGGCGTGCGGGTCGACGAACTGTATGAGGCGACCGTCCGGATCAAACCAAAGTCGAAGGCGGCCAACACCAAGCGGCTGTGGGTCTGGGGCTTTGGCGCTCTGGACGTGCTGCTGAAGGCGGTCGACGGGTTGTGGCCGAAGGGGCTGCGCCAGCGGGCGGTGGATGCGTGCGTCGCCTTCGTCACCGAGCGGCTGAACGGCGAGGACGGGCTGGGCGCCATCTATCCGGCCATGGCCAACAGCGTGATGATGTTCGACGCCCTGGGCTATCCGCCGGAGCATCCAGACCGGGCCATCGCGCGCCAATCGGTGGCCAATCTGGTGATCGTGCGCGAGGACGACGCCTATTGCCAGCCCTGCGTCTCGCCGGTGTGGGACACGGCGCTGGCCGTGCATGCGCTGATGGAGGCGGGCGGCGAGGCGGCCGAGGCCGAGGCGGTGCGCGGGCTGGACTGGCTGAAGCCGCGCCAGGTGCTGGACGTCAAGGGCGACTGGGCCGGCGAGCGGCCGGACGTGCGGCCGGGCGGCTGGGCCTTCCAGTACAACAACGCCCACTATCCGGACACTGACGACACCGCCGTGGTGGTCATGGCCATGGACCGGGCGCGCAGCCGCCTGGGCGCCGGCGCGGCCTATGACCAGGCGATTTCGCGCGGCGCGGAATGGATCGAGGGGCTGCAGAGCCGAAACGGCGGCTGGGGCGCCTTCGACGCCGACAACACCTATCACTACCTGAACAACATCCCCTTCGCCGACCACGGCGCGCTGCTCGATCCGCCGACCGTCGATGTGGCGGCGCGCTGCGTCTCCATGCTGGCCCAGCTCGGCCAGGCCAAGGACAGCCCGCGCATGGCCCGCGCGCTGGCCTATCTGGAGCGCGAGCAGGCGGCGGACGGCAGCTGGTTCGGCCGCTGGGGAGTGAATTACATCTACGGGACCTGGTCGGCGCTGTGCGCGCTGAACGCCGCCGGGGTGGATCGGAACACGCCGGTGGTGCGCGAGGCGGTGGACTGGCTGGCGGCGATCCAGAACGCCGACGGCGGCTGGGGCGAGGACTGCGAGAGCTATGCGCTCGACTATAAGGGCTACAAACCCTTCGCCTCCAACCCGACCCAGACCGCCTGGGCGCTGCTCGGGCTGATGGCGGCGGGCGAGGTCGATCATCCGGCCGTGGCGCGCGGCATCGAGCATCTGATCGCGACCCAGACCCCGGATGGGACCTGGACCCAGGACGCCTATACCGGCGGCGGCTTTCCGCGCGTCTTCTATTTGCGCTATCATGGCTACCCGAAGTTCTTCCCGCTCTGGGCGGTGGCGCGCTACCGCAACCTGGCGCGATCCAACGACCGCAACGTCTCCTTGGGTATGTGATGATCCTGGTCGCGACCGGCCTGAAGCGAGAGGCGCGAATTCTTGGCCACCCCACGATGCGGGTGGTGGCCGGCGGCGGCGACCGTCGGCGGCTCGAGCGCGAGCTGGACGCCGCGGCTCTGGCGGCGACGGCGATCATCAGCATCGGTCTTGGCGGCGCCCTGGCCGACGACCTGCGGCCGGGCGACTGGGTGGTGGCCAGCCGCGTGCTGCTGACCCTGGAAGCGGGCGATCACGCGCCGACCGACCCGGACTGGACGGACTCGCTGCTCGGCATCCTACCGGGCGCCCGGGCCGGAACCATCCTCGGCTCCGACCTGATGATCGCCGACCGCGAGGCCAAGCGGCGCACCCGCCAGCTGACCGGCGCCGCCATCGTCGACATGGAATCCCACATCGTGGCCGCCGTCGCCGCCCGTCACGGCCTGCCGTTCGCGGTGGCGCGGGTGGTCTCCGACGCGGCCCACCGCAGCCTGCCGTCGGCCGCCCAGGCGGGCATGGCGGCCGACGGCGGCATGGATGTTTTCGCGGTGATCAGAGCGCTCGCCGCCGATCCGCGCCAGTTGGCGGCGCTGATCCGCGTCGGCGGCGAGGCGGAGACGGCCTTCCGCGCCCTAGGTCGTGGCCGCGACCTTCTTGGCCCGCGGCTGGGTCGCCCGGATCTCGGCGAGCTTCTTCTCGACGTGACCTGAGAAAACGAAGTCCGCCGGGCGCTGGTTTTCCAGCGAGATGTCCTTGGCCATCGGCCCGTCGGTCTTCACGCCGCGCATCGAGACGGCGAGCAGCTTCAGCGGGTTCTTCACCCCATCGGCCACCGCCGAGCCCTCGAAACCGCAGTGGACCATGCAGTCGGCGCACTTCTCGTAGTTGCCGACGCCGTAATCCTCCCACCGGGTGTCTTCCATCAGCTCGGTGAAGGTCTTGGCGTAGCCTTCGCCGAGCAGGTAGCAGGGCTTCTGCCAGCCGAAGACGGTGCGCAGCGGCATGCTCCAGGGCGTGCACTGATAGGACTGGTTGCCGGCCAGGAAATCCAGGAACAGGCCCGACTGGGTGAAGGACCACTTCTTGCCGCCGTCGCCGCGCTTGAACACCTCGCGGAACAGGTTCTTGGTCTTTTCCCGGTTCAGGAAATGCTCCTGGTCCGGCGCGCGCTCGTAGGAATAGCCCGGCGAAATGGTGATGCCGTTCAGGCCCAGCGCGGTCATCTCGTCGAAGAAGCTCGCCACCCGCTCGGGGTCGGCGCCGTCGAACAGGGTGCAGTTGATCTGGACCAGAAAGCCCTTGGACTTGGCGAGCTGGATCGCCTCGACCGCCTTTTCGTAGACCCCGTCCAGGCAGACCGACTTGTCGTGCATGGCCTGGTCGCCATCCAGGTGGATCGACCAGGTGAAATAGGGGCTGGGCTCGTAGTCCTTGATCTTCTTGGTCAGCAAAAGCGCGTTGGTGCAGAGGATGACGAACTTCTTCTTGGCGATGAAGCCCTTGACGATCTTCGGCATGTCCCGGTGCAGCAGCGGCTCGCCGCCGGCGATGGAGACGGCGGGCGCGCCGCACTCGTCGATCGCCTCCATGCACTGGTCGTAGCTCAGGCGCTGGTTGAGGATCTCGTCCGGATAGTCGATCTTGCCGCAGCCGGCGCAGGCCAGGTTGCAGCGGAACAGCGGCTCGAGCATCAGCACGATCGGATAGCGCTTGCGGCCCGTCAGCGCCTGTTTGGCGACATAGGACCCGATGCGGGCGGTTTGCAGAAACGGCAGACCCAAGGCGAAATCCTCTCGGTCAGGTGGTGGGTTCGATGACGCGTTCGCGGAGCGCCGCGGGGAGACGGAACTCGATATTCTCCTCCACGCCGTCCATCTGTATCACGTCCACGTCGGTAAGCTTGCGCAGGGCTTCGATGACCTCGACCACCAGGGCTTCGGGCGCCGAGGCGCCGGCGGTGAGGCCGATGGTCTCGACCCCGTCGATCCAGGTGGGGTCAAGGTCGCTGGCGTCGGCGATCAGATAGCTGGGCAGCCCTTCCTCGACGCCGATCTCGCGCAGCCGGTTGGAGTTGGAGCTGTTCTGGGCTCCGACCACCAGGATCAGTTCGGCCACCTTGCACAGGTCGCGCACGGCGGTCTGCCGGTGCTGAGTGGCGTAGCAGATGTCGGCGGTGTCGGGCCCGACCACGTCGGTGAAGCGGGCCTCCAGCGCGGCGATCACGCCCTTGGTGTCGTCGACGCTGAGCGTGGTCTGGGTGACATAGGCCAGCGGCGTGTCCAGCGGGATATCGAGGCTGAGCACGTCGGCTTCCGAGGAGATCAGGTGCACCGGTCCGCCGACCTGGCCCATGGTGCCCTCGACCTCGGGGTGGCCGGCATGGCCGATCAGCACCAGGGTGCGGCCGCGGCTGACATAGCGCTTGCCCTGCATGTGCACCTTGGAGACCAGCGGGCAGGTGGCGTCGATCACCGGCAGCTTGCGCGACGCCGCCTCCCTGACCACCGATTGCGCCACGCCGTGGGCGCTGAACACGGTGACGGCGTTGTCTGGGATCTCCGATACGTCCTCGACGAAGATGGCGCCCTTGCGCTTCAGCGTGTCGACCACGTGGCGGTTGTGCACGATCTCGTGGCGCACATAGACCGGCTGGCCGAACTTGACCAAGGCGCGGTCGACGATGTCGATCGCGCGCACGACGCCTGCGCAGAAGCCACGGGGTTGAGCTAGGTAGACCTTGACCATCGAATCTCGCCGTCGACGCCGGTTCGAACGCCTTGTCGTGCAAGGTAGGCCATCCGGACCGGGTTCGGAAGGCTTGAGCCTCGTCTTATCGTCCGCGGCGTAATTTTCTCGCAAGTGCGCATTCCTTACTTTCCGCAGCGCCAAGGTCGCGGCTATCGTCCGCTGCATGAACGACACCGACACGATTTCCGATCCCGGCCCCGCCCAGATGCAGACGCTGGAGGCGTCGCTGAAGCGCACCACCGGGCTGATCGACCAGACGCTGGATGCGGTGCTGCCGCGCCCCGAGGGCCTGCACGCCCGCGTCGCCGAAGCCATGCGCTACGCCGTTTTCGCGGGTGGCAAACGCCTGCGGCCCTTCCTGACCGTGGCCGGCGCAAGGCTGTTCGAGGTTCCGCAATCCCGCAGCCTGCGCGTCGCGGCGGCCATCGAGTGCCTGCACACCTATTCGCTGATCCATGACGACCTGCCCTGCATGGACGACGACGACCTGCGCCGGGGGCGGCCGACCACCCACCGCCAGTTCGACGAGGCCACCGCGGTGCTGGCGGGCGATGCGCTGCTGACCCTGGCCTTCGGCGTCCTGGCCGATTCGGCGGCGCATCCCGCCAGCGAGGTGCGCGCCGAGCTGGTCGCGCGGCTGGCCCAGGCCGCCGGCTCCGACGGCATGATCGGCGGCCAGATGATCGACATCCTGGCCCCCGAGCGCGACTACGGCGAGGCGGAGGTCATCCTCTTGCAGCAGCTGAAGACCGGCGCCCTGTTCGAATTCGCCTGCGAGGCCGGCCCGATCCTGGCCGGCGCCGGCGCGGAGGATCGTTCAAGGTTAAACAAGTTCGCCCGCGGCATGGGGCTGGCCTTCCAGATCGCCGACGATCTCATCGATGCGCTCGGCACCGCCGAGCTGGCCGGCAAGGCGGTGGGCAAGGACCAGGAGCAGGGCAAGGCCACCCTGATTTCGCTCTACGGCGTCGACAAGGCCCGCGCCGAATCGGTCCGGCTGGCCCGGGCCGCGGCCGAGAGCTTGGCCCCCTACGGCCCCGCCGCCGACGATTTGCGCGCCCTGCCCTTCTACCTCCTCGACCGGGCGTCCTAGAGACATCATCGTTAGCGGTTGAGTCGGCCGCCCTTTCCGATCCTTCTCCCCTCGCGGGAGAAGGTGGCCGGTCGGAGACCGGTCGGATGAGGGGCCGCGCGGGACCTTCCACAGAGTTCTGGGCGCTCTCTTCCAATCGCCGGCGCGGCCCCTCATCCGCCCCCGCCTTCGCGGGGGCACCTTCTCCCGCGAGGGGAGAAGGACGCGGTTGGGGCGCCCGTACCAACCTGAACATACAAGCCGCTAGTTATCCGAGGCGAGCGTCACGGCCGGGGCGTCGGGGCCGGCGAGTTCCGTGTCCTGGCTCGCCGCCGCTGCCGGACCGGCCCGGGCCGCCAGGCTCTTTTCCAGGACCCGGACCCCGCCCAGGGTCTGGCCGAGCTGGGCCGCGCGGTCCAGATCGGCGCTGGCCAGGCCGTAGGGCTGGCTCATCAGCTTGAGGGCCGCGGCGTCGTCGACGGCCTTTTGCTGGGCGTCCGGCTGGATCTCGGAACTGGCATCGGGGAACAGGTTCGCCGCCGTCGGTCCCGGCGGCGCCGGCGTCGGCAAAGGCGCGTCGAAGCTCGGCAGGTCCAGCGGCGCGGTCCCGCCGTCGATCTCGCTCTGCTTGTTCTGCAGATAGACCGACCGCAGCGTCGCGTAAGGGTCGGTCGCCTCGCTCAACAGCGTGTTCAGCTGCGCCTCGACGGCCTCGCGGGTGTCGATGCCGCCCACTACGAGGCGGACCCCGCTGGCCTCGCCCTGGCTGGCGAAGCGCGCCCAGTGAAAGGGGTCCATCAGGAGATCGACGCCGCTGCCGACCAGGTCGCGCAGCGTGGTCGGGCCGCCGAGCGGCAGGTACATATAGGGTCCTGGATGCACGCCGTAGTGGCCCAGCGTCACCCCGAACTCGTTGTTGTGGTGCGGCAGGCCCCATTTGTTGGCGACGTCGATCAGGCCCGCCACGCCGATCGTCGAATTGGTCATGAATCGCCCGGCCGTCACCCCGGCCTGCTTGATCCGCCCCTGCAGCACGTCGTTGAAGAAGACCGTGGGCTCCGACAGGTTGACCAGCACATTGTGAATGCCCCGGCCGATCGGCCCCGGCGTGATCGCGGCGTAGATGTGGGTGATCGGGATGATCAGGTGGCGATCCAGCGCGCTCTCGATCGCGTAGTTGAAGCGGTTGAGCCGCTCCCAGGGATCGCCCGGCGTATGCGCGGCCGCGGCGGGCGGCGGGGCTGGCGCCTGGGCCGGCGGCTGGGCCGCTGGTGCGCCCGCCGGTGGCGCGCTCTGCGCCCACGCGATCGGGGCCGCGCCGACCACCATTGCGCCGACCAGGGCGGCCAAGCCATAGCGACGCATGAGAGATCCCTTCGGTGAGCGACACATATTAGGGCGCGCCAGCCCTTGCGCAACCAGGGCCCGGCGTCGATCGGCGGCCCGGGGTGGACGGGCTAGGTCCAGTCATGTTCAATCCGCGCCAACGCGGGAGTGCAGGCGCCCATGATCAGTTGCGGATTCAGCGGTCCGGCGCCGCGGACGGCGTGGTGATCACCCGGTCGTCGCTTATCGGACGCCTCGTCGCCGTGTGCGCCGACCGCGCCTGGATCATCCTTGTGCTGGCGATCGTGCTCGGCGCGGCCGCGGCCACATACGCCGTCGGCCACTTCGCCATGAGCACCAACACCGAGGCCCTGCTCTCGCCCAAACTGCCCTGGCGGGTCCGCGAGGCCGTCTTCAACAAGGCCTTTCCGCCCGACGGCTCGCAGATCGTGGTGGTGGTCGACGGCCAGACGCCCGAACTGGCCGAACAGAGCGCCGCCGCCCTGGCCGCCCGCCTGCAAGCCCAGCCGACCCTGTTCAAGGCCGTGCGCCGGCCGGACGCCGGACCGTTCTGGGACCATGAAGGCCTGCTCTACCTGCCGCTCAAGGGCGTGCAGTCGACCATGGCCCAGCTGATCCAGGCGCAGCCGTTCCTGGGGCCTATCGCGGCCGATCCCTCGATCCGCGGCGTGATGGGCGCGTTGTCGACCGCCCTGCAGGGCGTCAGTCTCGGCCAGGCCTCGCTGGAGGACATCGACAAGCCCATTCACCGCCTGGCCGATGCGCTGGAGGGGGTGCGGGCCGGCAAGCCGACCTACTTCTCCTGGCGCACCCTGATCACCAATGGCGCGCCCGATCCGCGCGAGCTGCGCCATATCATTCTGCTCGATCCCAGTCTCGACTTCGCCCGGCTGGAGCCCGGCCAGGCGCCCACCCAGGCCATACGCGCCGACGCCAAGGCCCTGCAGCTGGACCCCGCCCACGGCGTGCGCGTGCGGCTGACCGGCAATATCCCGCTGGAGGACGAGGAGTTCGGCAGCCTGGCCGACCGCGCCGGGCTGATCGGAACGCTCGCGGTCAGCGCCATCATCCTGATGCTCTGGCTGGCGGTGCGCTCGGCGCGGCTGATCATCTCGATCCTTCTGACCACCTTCCTTGGCCTGGTCTGCACCGCGGCCATCGGGCTTTTGATCTTTCACCGCTTCAACGCCATCTCGGTGGCCTTCATCCCGCTCTTCGTCGGGCTGGGCATCGATTTCGGCATCCAGTTCAGCGTCCGCTACCGGGCCGAGCATATGGGCGGGGCCGGGGTTTCCGAGGCTCTGCTCGCCTCCGGCAACGGCATGGGCCGCTCGCTGGCCCTGGCCGCGACAGCGATCGCCGCCGGCTTCCTGGCCTTCGCGCCGACCGCCTATTACGGCATCTCGCAGCTCGGCGTGATCGCGGGCGCGGGCATGTTCATCGCGCTCGGCCTGAATCTCACCGTGCTGCCGGCGCTGATCCGGCTGAGCCGCCCGCCCGGCGCGCCGGAAAAGGGCACCCATCCGAGCCTGGCGCGGATCGACCACTACGTGCTCGGCCACCGCCGGCTGGTGATCGGGACCGGCGTCGGCGCGGCCCTGGTCTCGGCGGCGCTGCTGCCGCTCTTACACTTCGACTTCAATCCGATGCACCTGCGCAGCGCCAAGGTGGAATCGGTCGCCACCCTCTACGACCTGATGAAGGACCCCAACCAGGCGACCAACACGCTGGAGGCGGTCAGCCCCAATCTGCCCGCCGCCGACGCCATCGCCGCCAAGGTGCGCAACATTCCCGTTGTGCTCGATGCGCGCACCCTCTCCAGCTTCGTGCCCGCCGACCAGCCGCCGAAGATCGCCGCGATCGCCGACGCCTCCAACCTCCTGGACCTGACGCTGGACCCGCCGGTGACGGCGCCGCCGCCGAGCGACGCCGAGGTGGTCACAAGCCTGAACCAGACGGCGACAGCGCTGCGCGCCGCGGCCAGCGGCCAGAACGGCGCGGCGGCCAGCGACGCGCTGCGCCTGGCCGGCGACCTGGACGACCTGGCCAAGGCCGCGCCCGCCGCTCGCGCCAAGGCGTCCCAGGTGCTGATGCCGGGCCTGAGCGTATTGCTCACCCAGGTGCGCGCCTCGCTGCAGCCGCGGCCGATCTCCTTACAAAGCCTGCCGGCCGACATGCGGCGCGACTGGGTGACGCCGGACGGCCGTGCCCGGGTCTCGATCATCCCCAAGGGCGATTCCAACGACAACGCCGTGCTCAACCGCTTCATCAAGGCGGTGGTCCCGGTGGTCCCGGACGTGACCGGCGCGGCGCTGGGCATCTATGAGGGCGGCCGCACCATTGTCGGCGCCTTCGTCGAGGCCGGCGTGCTCTCCTTCGTCGCCATCACCCTGCTCCTGCTGCTAGTGCTGAGGCGGATACGCGACGTGGCCATCACCATGGCCCCGATCGTGCTCACCGGGCTCCTGACCATGGGCAGCTGCGTGGTCATCGGCCAGCCGCTGAACTTCGCCAACATCATCGCCCTGCCGTTGCTGTTCGGCATCGGCGTCGCCTTCCACATCTATTTCGTCATGTCCTGGCGCTCCGGCGGCTCGCACCTGCTCACCTCCAGCCTGGCGCGCGCGGTCTTCTTCAGCGCGCTGACCACCGCCACCGGCTTCGGCAGCCTCTGGGCCTCCAGCCACCCCGGCACCGCCAGCATGGGCAAGCTCCTGATGATCTCGCTGCTGTGGACCCTGGTCTCCGCCCTGCTGTTCCAGCCGGCCCTGATGGGCGACCCGCCGGCCAGGCCGGAGCCGGCGCCGGAGGGCGAGGCGCGGCACGGTGTAGAGACGGTCGTCGGCGAGTGAAGCTGAATTTGGGTTAGAGGGCGCGTAGCCGTTGGCGCGCAGCAGGCGCAGGTCGCCAGGGCCACGGTTGCGTGGCCGTGATACCTCGTTGGACAGCGGTCGTCGCCGCGCTCAGGCTGTGGGGCGCGCGGCGGAGATCGCGGCGGCCGGAGTCTCCGAGCGGAAGCCCACCCGGGCGTGGGAGCCGTCGCAGAAGGGCTTGGCGCCCGAGGCGCCGCAGCGGCAAAGACGCGCGTTTTCGACCCGGTTCAGCGTGCGACCGGTGCCCGAGCAGATCTCCAGGGCGCCGATGACCTGCAAAGGCCCGTCCACCAGGGGCGTGACGACCAGCGCCCCGTCGCGGGCGTCGAGCGGATCGGAGTCCACAGTCCCGGGTTCGCCGGTGGCGGTGAACCCCGCGGCCCGGTGGCTGTTGTCGCAGAAGGGCTTGTTGGCCGACTTGCCGCACCGGCACAGCGTCACACGGAACATGGCGCCGTGGCCCGCCAGTTCGACCTGGGCATGAACCGCATAGGGCCCGTTCTCGCGCACGGTCAGCACGTTGACGGACGGCGGCGTCTCCTGCGGCCCGCCATCGTGGCGCTGGTAGGTGATGGCGCCGGACGGACAGGCATGGGCGATTTCGCTGCAGCGCTCCACCGACACGCTCTCGGGATGCAGCCATGGCCCCTTGACGTTGGCGAGGAACACGCTGGGCGCGCCCAGCACGCAGTGGCGCGAGTGAATGCAGCGCGCGGCGTCGAATCGCAGCGTGATCTCGGGGGTGGACGCCACGTTGGGGTCGTCGCCCGCGGTGCTGGCGCTCAGCATCGTGGTCGGCGGCGGCGCGTCCGGCGGCCGGAGATTGGCCACGGTGTCGACCGCCAGGGTGAGGTGGGTCTCGAACCGCTCATGCAGGCCGGCGAAGCGGTCGGCCAGGGCGTCAAGCTTGCCGCTGAGCCCGGCCAGGGGCGCGCTCGATTCCAGTTGGCCGGCCGCCCCGGCCAGTTCGCGGGCGCGTTCGCTCAGGATCTGCGCGGCGCAACGCTGCACCAGCTGGCTCGACGCCATCGGCAGCGCGAAGGTGAGGCCGGCCGTCGCGCCGGGGCTCAGGGTCCCGGCGGGCAGGCTGGTCGCCGCCTCGCCGACGAAGCTCATCGCGTACATCAGCTCCGTGGCCGCCGCGGCGAGTTCGACGCGCAGATCGTGCGGCAGCGGCGCGGGCGAGAAGACCTGGGCGTAGGTGCGCATCAGCAGCGCATAGAGGGCGTTGCCCAGATCGACGACCTTGGCGGTCACCGGATCGCATATCTGGCTCAGGTCGAGCTGCGCCGGTCGGCTGTCGAGGCAGGGGTTCTCCACCACCGGCCGCGCGGGCTCGAAGTCCGGCCGCGCCCGCTGCAGCACGTCGAGTTCATCGCGGATGGCCGAAAAGCGCTGAAAGTGCGAGGCCGCCCGGTGCGCCGGAGCGCCCTCGCCCTGCTCGACGATCTCTTCGATCGCCCGCCGGGCGGAGGCCAGGTCGGTGATGCTGAACAGGCCCGGCATGCCGATCTCGGCTCGGCCGACCTGCGCCTGGTCATGACCCACGAAGACGTTTTCCTCGCCGATCTCGTCGACGAGGTCAGCCAGGCCGCGCAGGATCCTGTGGTAGAGTTGCCCCTGGCTGGCATAGTCCCGTGGCGTCGGGGTGAGCAGGTCGGGCCGGGACGGCCGGCTGTGATGGGCCGGATGATCGAAGCCGGCGCCGTCCACCAGTTCGACGCCTTCCGGCCGCTCGATATACATGAAGTGGTCGAGGCTGCGGCGGCTGAAGGGTGAGAGCCGCATGACCACGTTGGCGGGGAAATAGCCGGGGCTGACCGGAAACTCGGGCCGCCACAGCTGCGGCGCTGAGCCGGTGGCGGCCAGCAGGTTGTTGACCAGCGACAGGTGCAGCATCTCCTCGAGCGCCACCTGCCGCAGCGACCGCCGCCACCGCTCGATGGCCGCCAGCTCGTCGGCGTTGACGCCTTCGCTGGCGTCGCGCTTCAGACTCCACATGGCGTAGAGGTAGCTGCACATCACCGTGTGCTCGAACTCGGCAGCCTCGCAGAGCAGGAAGAACAGCTCCTCGCGATCCTGGATGACGATGTCGGCGTGATGCATCGGGGAAGTCTAGCGCGTCGGATCACGGAACGCACGGCGGTCCGGCGAGCCTGCGGCCGCTGCGCGCCGTTTCCGCTCAGCGCCAGGCGATCAAGCGCCGACGAGGCGCGACTTCAGTTGAACCGCCGCTTCTTCAGGCGCGAGGCGCGATCGACGGTGCGGATCTCGACGTCGAAGATGTCGCCTTCCCGCTTCAGGCGCAGCGGGGCGGTGACGCCGGCCGGGCCCAGCGCCCACAGCTTGCTGTAGAAGTCCGCCAGGCTTGTGACCGGCTGGCCGGCCACGGCCAGGACAGTGTCGCCGGCGCGCACTTCGGCGCGATCCGCCGGGCCGCCTTCCGAGACGTCGTCGATCACGACATTGGCGCCTGTGTCTCGGGACAGCACCCCAAGCCAGGGCCTTGGCGGCTGCACCTGCCGTCCTCGGGAAAGGTCGTCCAATATGGGCGGCAAGAGTTCGATTGGAACCGACATGTTGATGATCGAGACGCGGCCGTCCGCCGTTTCCTGCTGCATCTGCAGCGAGCCGACGCCCATCAGCACGCCGGTCGGGCCGATCAGGGCGGCGCCGTTCCAGTGCGGGTGGCCGGGACCGGTGAAGATCGCCTCGTCGAGCTTGTATTCCCAGTAGCCGGCGAAGGGCTGCCGGGCGAGCACGTGTCCGGCGATGGCGTGGGCGATGCCGCCGCCGCCGGCCAGGATGATGGGGTCGTCGGTCCGCAGGCGGCGCGAGTCGCCCAGCGGCAGGGCGGGAAGCTTCAACGGCTCGAGGGCGTGGACCAACCCGAAGCCGGTCACCTGATCGGACCCGAGCACGTGGGCGGGAATCCGGCGGCCGTCATTGGCGATCAGGGTGACGTCGTCGGCTTCGGTGATCAGATAGCCGATGGTCAGGACCAGGCCGTTGGTCCCGATGACGATGCCGTTGCCCCAGCGCTCCGAACCCAGGGCGCGGGCGGTATAGGCGTCGTCAGGCACGCGCGCCCGCAGGATGACCAGCGAGGCCAGCGCCTGATCGAGATCGAAAGCCAGGCCGCGCGCCTGTGGCCGCAAGGCCTTTTCAACTTCAAACTCGTCGAAGGGTGATGTCATGCGCGCGCCTTTGTCGCCTGATGTCGAATCTAGGATGCGCCGGCGCGACGACAAGCCCGCACGCGCCGGCCGCCGCCCCTCAGCCCGCCGCCGCCTCGAGCTTGTCCTGGGTCCTGGTTTCGAAGTCGCTGGCCTCGTGGCGTTCGCGCAACTGGGCGGAGGGCTCGCCCCAGGCGGCGTTGACCATGCGGCCGCGCTTCACCGCCGGACGTTCGCCTATGGTCCTGGTCCAGCGCTGCAGGTTCTTATAGTCCCGCACCTGCAGGAATTCCCCCGCGCCGTAGAGGGCGCCGTTGGCCATGCCGCCGTACCAGGGCCAGACCGCCATGTCGGCGATCGTATAGTCGTCGCCGGCCAGGTACGGGCTCTCGCCCAGCCGCCGGTCGAGGACGTCCAGCTGGCGCTTCACCTCCATGGCGAACCGGTCGATGGCGTATTCGAGCTTCATCGGCGCATAGGCGTAGAAATGGCCGAAGCCGCCGCCGAGATAGGGGGCCGAGCCCATCTGCCAGAACAGCCAGGACAGGCATTCGGCGCGCGGGCCGGGCTCGGTGGGCAGGAAGGCCGCGAACTTTTCGGCCAGATGCACCAGGATGGCGCCGGACTCGAATATCCGGATCGGCTTTGGCCCGCTGCGGTCCATCAGCGCCGGGATCTTCGAGTTGGGGTTCACCTCGACGAAGCCCGAGCCGAACTGGTCGCCGCCGATCATGATCAGCCAGGCATCGTATTCCGCGCCGCCGTGGCCCGCCGCCAGCAGCTCTTCCAGCATGATGGTCACCTTGATGCCGTTCGGCGTCGCCAGCGAATAGAGCTGCAAGGGGTGGCGGCCGACCGGCAGCACCTTGTCATGGGTCGGGCCCGCGATGGGGCGATTGATGTTGGCGAAGCGGCCGCCACTGTCCTTGTCCCAGGTCCAGACCGCGGGCGGGACGTATTCGGGGGTATCGGTCATGGCTTGGGCTCCTGGCAGGCGCACGCGGACTTGGGTGCGCCCATGGAATTGGGCGATCGGACGGCATTTGGCGAGTCACGCCCGCCCGGGCAAGGCGAAAGAGAGGTTTGACTTGTTATGTTGATATCAACATAAGGCGGTATGACCGCCGCGCCCGGCATCCCGTTCGAGACCACCGCCCATGTGCGCGACGCCTGCCTGTGCCTGCATGCCCAGCGGGCGGCGCGGGCCCTGGCGCGGCGCTTCGATGAGGCGCTGCGGCCGGCGGGCCTGACCAACGGGCAGTTTTCCCTGCTGATGGCGCTGAACCGGCCCGAGCCCGCGCCGATGAGCGAGATCGCCGTGCTGCTGGGCGCCGACCGCACCACGCTCACCGCCGCCCTGAAGCCGCTGGTGCGGCGGGGCCTGGCCGAGATCGGCGCCGATGCGGGCGACAGCCGCGTGCGTCGGATCGCGCTGACGGCCGAGGGTCGCGCCCGCCTCGCCGCCGCCCTGCCCCACTGGACGAGCACCCACGCGGCGCTGGAAGCGGAGCTTGCGGACGCCGATCCGGCGCGCTTGCGGCGCGGTCTTCTCGCCCTCGCCGGTGCGCCGGCGTTGGCGGCCTGTGACAGCCGGGAGGCCCCATGACTATCCGACTGACCGCCTTCCGCTGGGTGCCCGCGTTCGCCCAGGGCTATGTCCGGGACTTGCGGATCCGCTGGGCGCTGGAGGAGGCCGGCCTGCCCTATGAGGTGACGCTGATCGACCCGCAGATCCAGGCCTCGGAAAGCTATCGTCGGTGGCAACCGTTCGGGCAGGTGCCGGCCTACCGAGACGACCAGGTGGAGATGTTCGAGTCCGGGGCGATCGTGCTGCACATCGCGGCCATGTCCGAAGCCTTGGCGCCGCGCGACGAGGCCGGCCGGGCGCGGGTGACCAGCTGGGTGGTCGCGGCGCTGAACTCGATCGAGCCGTTCGCGCAGAACTTCATACAGCTCGCCGAGTCCCATGCCGGCGAGGCCTGGGCGCGGGCGCAGCGCGTTCCGGCCGAAGCCCTGCTTAACCAGCGACTGGTGGGGTTGAGCGCCTGGCTCGGCGACAACGACTATCTGGAGGGCCGCTTCACCGCCGGCGACCTGATCATGACCACGGTCTTGCGCGAACTGGTCAACTGCGGCGCCCTGGCCCGGTTCGCCAATCTCGACGCCTATCGCGCCCGCTGCGAGGCCCGCCCGGCCTTTGGCCGCGCCATGGAGGCGCAGATGCAGACCTTCCGCGAGAACGCGCCGGCCTGACCGCCACCGACATTTCCCCGTTTTAATGGAGAGCCCCCTGATGAACGCCACGACCGAAACCCTGATCCCGGCGACCGAATTAGCCCGCGACAATCCTGTGCGCTTTCCCAATGAGAGCGCTGAATACCGCGCCGCTCGCATGGCGCTGCTGGCCGAGGAGATCGAACTGCGCCGACATCTCGAGCGCGTCGCGGCCCAGCGCCGCGCCCTGCCGCCCGGCGGCGCGGTCGCCGGCGATTACCGTTTCCTCGGCGAGGATGGGCGCGAGATCGACCTGGCCGGGCTGTTCGGCGACAAGCAGACCCTGGTCGCCTACCACTACATGTTCGGGCCCCAGCGCGAGCGGCCCTGCCCCATGTGCACCAACCTGCTCGACGCCTGGGACGGCAATGCCGACGACATCGACCAGCGCGCCTCGCTGGTGGTCATCGCCCGCTCGCCGATCGACAAGCTGAAGGCCTGGAAGCGCGAGCGCGGCTGGACGGGATTGCGCCTCTACAGCGACCTCAACGGAGCCTATTCCCGCGACTATCACGCCGTCGATCCCAGCGGCGCGGAGAACGGTGGAACGAACGTCTTCACGCGCCGCGACGGGACCATCCGCCACTTCTGGTCGGACGAGCTGACCAGCGGCGACCCCGGCCAGGACCAGCGCGGCGCCCCCGACCCCGGCCCCATGTGGAACGTGCTGGACGCCACCCCGGAAGGCCGCGGCGCGGACTTTTACCCGAAGCTGAACTACGAGGCTTGACGGCCGCCGCTACTCGAAGCGGAATCCGAAGAGACCGCCCGTTTCCGTCTCATCGGAGGCGCTCAGTTCATCAGCCTGTCGGTGAGCGAGGTCAGGTGGGCGATCAGGGCCGGCGCGCCACCGGACGCGATCGAGCCGGCGAAGTCGGAGCGCCGCGTCGTCAGCTGGCTGATCGCGCCGTAATAGATGTCGATGACCTTCCAGGAGTCCCCGGCCGCGCGCATGCGGTAGCTCAGGGCGACCGGCGCGTCGTGCGGGCGGATCAGGTGGGTGTTGACGATCTTGTCCGGCCCGCGGGTGATGACGTTCGCATCGACCTCGAAGCGCTCGCCGCCATAGGCGTTGAAATTGTGCGCATAGCTGGCGGTGGTGAGCCTGGTGAAGGCCGCGATCGCCGCCTGTTGCTGGGCCGGTGTGAACCCGGACCAGGCCGGACCGACGGCGAACTGGGTCATGACCGGCAGGTTGAAAGTGCGTTCGATCACCGGCGCCATGCGTCGATAACGCTCCGCCATGCCGAGGCCTGGCCCCGCCTTCATCGAGTCGAGCAGGCTGGCGTCGAAGGCCTCGATCTTGGCCGCACCGGGATCGGCCGCGGCGTGCACCTGACCGGCCATCATGACCGCCCCCAGCAATAGCAGGAGCGAAAAGCGTTTCGTCGGCATCGACCGTCTTCCCTGAAACTGGTGAACGAACGTCAGTCTAGCAGCAGACGTTCCGAAGGCGAACGGCGCTGGCCGGTCAGTCCGGCGTCTCGTCCTGCCGGCCATAGCGGGTGAAGGCGTCGAGCACACGACCCATCTCGGCCGAATCGAGCAGAGTCACCCCGCCGATCTGCAGGGCGATGACGTACTGGCGGGCCAGTTCCTCGACATCCTTGGCCAAGGCGAAGGCGGCGTCGAGATCGGCGCCACAGGCGACCTGGCCGTGGTTGGCCAGCAGGCAGGCGCGCCGCCCGTCCGACAGAGCCGCCGCGACGTTGCGGGCCAGGTCCTCGCCGCCGAAGGTCGCATAGGGCGCGCAGGCGATGGTCTCGCCGCCGGCCACGGCCACCATGTAGTGGAAGGCCGGGATCGACCGGCCGGTGCAGGCCAGCGCAGTGGCGTGGGTCGAGTGGCAATGCACCACCGCGCCGATCTCCGGCCGGTCGCGATAGGCCGCCTGATGAAAGCGCCACTCGCTGGAGGGCGCCCGCTGGCCGGCGGCGAGCGCGCCATCCATGCCGACAAACACGACGTCGGCGAACTCGAGCTGCTCATAGACCATGCCGGTCGGCGTGATCAGGAAGCCGTCCTTCCAGCGCGCCGAGATGTTGCCGGAGCGGTTGACGCTCAGCCCCGAGGGCTCGAGCATGCGGGCGAAATCGATGATCTGGGCGCGCAGTTCGTCCTCGTCGATCATGGCGCGCCGCGCTCCGGATACAGCGACAAAAGCCCGGCCTCGCTCGCCGCGCAGACGCCGCGCTCGGTGATCAGGCCGGTGACCAGCCTGGCCGGCGTCACGTCGAAGGCGATGTTGAGCGCCGGGCTGCCGGCCGGATAGATGTCGACGCTGACCACCGAGCCGTCCGCGGCGCGCCCCGAGATGGTCGCGAGTTCGCCGGCGGCGCGTTCCTCGATCGGAATGTCGCGCACGCCGTCGCGCAGCGCCCAGTCGACGGTCGAGCCGGGCAAACCGACGAAAAACGGCACGCCGTTGTCGTGGGCGGCCAGCGCCTTCAGATAGGTGCCGATCTTGTTGGCCACATCGCCCTCGCGGGTGGTGCGGTCCGAGCCGACGATGACCAGGTCGACCTCGCCGTGCTGCATCAGGTGGCCGCCAGTATTGTCGGCGATGATGGCGTGGGAGACGCCCTGCTGGCCGAGTTCGAAGGCGGTGAGCGCGGCGCCCTGATTGCGTGGCCGGGTCTCGTCGACCCAGACATGGAGGTCGATGCCGGCGGCCTGGGCGGCATAGATCGGCGCCAGCGCCGTGCCCCAGTCCACCGCCGCCAGCCAGCCGGCGTTGCAGTGGGTGAGGATCTTGACTACCCCGTCGTCGCGCCGGGGGACGATCCCGCGGATCAGCTCCAGCCCGTGTTCGCCGATCCGGCGGCAGGCCTCGACATCCTCGTCGCAGATCTGGGCGGCCCGCGCCCAGGCGGCGGCGTAACGGTCGGCCGAGGCCAGGGGACGCACCACGCGGTCCATCTCAGCCAACGCCCAGGCCAGGTTGACCGCCGTCGGGCGGGTGGCGAGCAGGCTCTTGATCGCATTGTCGAGGTTGGCGTCGGAGGCGTCTTGGCGCAGGGCGAGGCATAGCCCATAGGCGGCTGTCGCGCCGATCAGCGGCGCGCCGCGCACCTGCATGCAGCCGATGGCCTTGGCGGCGTCGGCGAGGCTGGCCAGACGCACCACCTCAACCGCGTGGGGCAGCCGGGTCTGATCGAGTATCTCGACGTCGCCGGAACCGTCGGCGGCGGGCCAGATGGTGCGCGTTGGGCGGCCCTCGATCAGCATGGCCGGTTCAGTGGCCGCCGAAGCTGACCAGGGCCTGAACGTCGATGTCGAGCGCCCTGAGCTTGTCCGCCCCGCCCAGGTCCG
>DASYAQ010000080.1:0-2453 GCA_036501225.1 Caulobacteraceae bacterium
AACAGCTTGGCCACCTCGCCGACGCGGCGGATGTTCTCCACCCGCTCGGCGTCGGAAAAGCCCAGGTCGCGGTTCAGCCCGTGGCGCACATTGTCGCCGTCGAGCAGGAAGGTGCGGGCGCCGCGCTCGTAGAGTTCGCGCTCGACCAGGTTGGCGATGGTCGACTTGCCGGAGCCCGACAGGCCGGTGAACCACAGCACCGCCGGCTGGTGTCCGTTCAGCCGCTCGTGATCGGCGCGGCCGACCAGCACGTCCTGGCGGTGGATGTTGGCGGCGCGGCGCAGGCCGAAGTCGATCATGCCGGCGCCGACCGTGGCGTTGGAATAGCGGTCGATCAGGATGAAGGCGCCGGTCTCGCGGTTATCGGCATAGGCGTCGAAGGCGACCGGGCTGGTGGTCGACAGGTTGCAGACGCCGATCTCGTTCAGGGCCAGCGTCCGCGCGGCCAACTGCTCGCGGGTGTCGACGTCCAGCTTGTGCTTCAGCGCGGTGATCCTGACCGGCACGTAACGCGTGCCGATGCGCATCAGATAGGGACGGCCGGGCAAGAGCGGCTCGTCGCCCATCCACAGCACGTGGGCGGCGAACTGGTCGGCGACCTCCGGCCGCGCGGTCGGGGCGGACAGCAGGTCGCCGCGGGCGATGTCGACCTCGTCGGCCAGGGTCAGGGTGACGGCGTCGCCGGCTCTGGCCTCGGTCAGGTCGCCGTCAAAGGTGACGATGCGCGCCACCTTGGTCTGGCGGCCGGACGCCGCCACGGTGACCGGATCGCCCGGCCGCACGCGGCCCGAAGCGATGGTGCCGGCAAAGCCGCGGAAGTCGAGATTGGGCCGGCTGACCCATTGCACCGGGAAGCGGAACGGCTTTTCGGCCGTGTCGCTGTCCACGTCGACGGTCTCCAGGTGCTCGATCAGGGTCAGGCCCTCGTACCAGGGCGTCTTGGCCGAGCGCAGGGTGACGTTGTCGCCGTGGCGGGCCGACATCGGGATGGCGGTGATCTCGCCGAAGCTCAGGTCGGCGGCGAAGGCGCGGTAGTCGGCGACGATGCGGTCGAACACCGCCTGGTCGAAATCCACCAGGTCGATCTTGTTCACCGCCAGCACCACGTGGCGCACGCCGAGCAGCGAGCAGATGGTCGAGTGCCGGCGCGTCTGGGTCAGCACGCCCTTGCGCGCGTCGATCAGGATGACGGCCAGGTCGGCGTTGGAGGCGCCGGTGGCCATGTTGCGGGTGTACTGTTCGTGGCCCGGTGTGTCGGCGACGATGAAGCTGCGCCGGTCGGTGGTGAAGAAGCGGTAGGCGACGTCGATGGTGATGCCCTGCTGGCGCTCGGCCTCCAGGCCGTCGACCAGCAGCGCCAGGTCGAGATCCTCGCCGGTGGTGCCATAGCGGTCGCTGTCGCGGGTCAGCGCGGCCAGCTGGTCTTCCATGATCAGCTTGGAATCGTAGAGCAGCCGGCCGATCAGGGTCGACTTGCCGTCGTCCACCGAGCCGCAGGTCAGGAACCTGAGCAGGCCCTTCTGCGCGGTGATCAGCGCGTCGACCGCCTTGCGTTCTTCCAGCGTCAGTTGCGCGCCGTCCATCAGAAATAGCCCTCGCGCTTCTTCTTCTCCATCGAGGCCGATTCATCGACGTCGATCAGCCGGCCCTGGCGTTCGGAGGTGCGGGTGGCGCGCATCTCGCCGATGATGTCGTCCAGGGTCTCGGCGCGGGATTCCACCGCGGCGCTGAGCGGATAGTCGCCGAGCGAGCGGAAACGCACCCATCTGGTCTGTTCGCTCTCGCCCGGCAGCAGCGGCATGCGGTCGTCGTCGCGCATGATCAGCATGCCGTCGCGCTCGATCACCGGCCTGGGCGCGGCGAAATAGAGTGGCACCACCGGAATGTCCTCGGCAGCGGTGTATTCCCAGATGTCGAGCTCGGTCCAGTTGGACAGCGGAAAGACCCGGATGGTCTCGCCCTTGTTCACCCGGGTGTTGAAGAGGCGCCAGAGTTCGGGGCGCTGGTTGCGCGGGTCCCAGACATGGCCGGCGGAGCGGAAGGAGAAGATGCGCTCCTTGGCGCGGCTCTTCTCCTCGTCGCGCCGCGCGCCGCCGAAGGCCGCGTCGAAACCGTACTTGTCGAGCGCCTGTTTCAGCGCCTCAGTCTTCATCACCTGGGTGTGCAGGGACGAGCCGGAGGCGATCGGGTTGATGCCGCGCTTGACCCCGTCCTCGTTGGTATAGACCAGCAGCTTGACGCCATAGCGCTCGGCCACCGTGTCGCGGTGGCGGATCATGTCGCGGAACTTCCAGGTGGTGTCGACGTGTAAAAGCGGGAAGGGCGGCGCGCCCGGATAGAAGGCCTTGGCGGCCAGGTGCAGCATGACGCCGCTATCCTTGCCGATCGAATAGAGCATGACCGGATTGTCGAACGCCGCCGCCACCTCGCGGATGATCTCGATCGATTCCGAC
>DASYAQ010000081.1:0-4179 GCA_036501225.1 Caulobacteraceae bacterium
CGCTGGGATGGCCACGCCACCACGGTCGAGGCCTTCATAGAATGCTTCGCCGAGGTCTCGGCCAAGGACCTGAGCGACTTCTTCGCCTGGTACGAACAGGCCGGCACGCCCGAGGTGAGCATCGCCAAATCCTACGACGAGGCCGCCCAGACGCTCGAGCTGACCATCGACCAGGCCGTGGGCCCCACTCCCGGCCAGCCGGACAAGCGGCCGCTGCCGATCCCGCTCTCCATCGGCCTGCTCGACGACGAGGGCCGCCCGCAGAGCTTCCGCGTCGCCGGCGCCGAGAGCGTCTCCGAACAGGCGCTGATCGTCGTCGACAAGCCGCACACCGTCGTCCAGCTGGAGGGCGTCGCGCGCCGCCCGGTGCTCTCGGCGATGCGCGGCTTTTCCGCACCGGTGAAGCTGGTCACCGATTCCGAGCCCAAGGACCGCTATGTCCTGATGGCGTCCGACGCCGACCTGTTCAACCGCTGGGAGGCTGGCCAGGACCTGGCGCGCGACCTGATCCTGGCCCGCGCCGCCGGCCTGCCTGACGAGGTGGGCGAGGAACGCTTTGCCGCCGCCATGGGCCGCGCGCTCGCCGACCAGTCGGCCGACCCGGCCTTCAAGGCCCAGGCGCTGTCGCTGCCCAGCGAAGCCGACCTGGCCATGGCCCAGGACCCCGCCGACCCGGCCGCCATCCACGCCGCGCGCGATGCGCTGCGCGCCCGCCTGGCGGTGCACCTGAGAGACCTGCTGCACCGGCTGCATGGCGGCCTGCAGGAGGCCGGCGAGTTCTCGCCCGACTCGGCCAGCGCCGGACGCCGCGCGCTGCGCAACGGGGCGCTGGAGCTGCTGGCCGCCGACCCGCACGCCGACAACCGTGAGCGCGCCGTTGGCCATTTTCGCGCCGCCGCCAACATGACCGACGCCATGGGCGGGCTGAACGCGCTCATGCTGATGGGCGGCGACGAGTTCGAGACCGCGCTCGCCGAATTCTATGAGCGCTGGAAGGACGAGCCCCTGGTCATCGACAAGTGGTTCTCGGTCCAGGCGCGCAGCACCGCCGAGGACGCGATCGGCCGCGTGCTGGGCCTGACCGCCCATCCGGCCTTCGATCCGAAGAACCCCAACCGGCTGCGCTCGCTGGTCGGCGGCTTCGCCAGCGCCAACCCGGCCCGCTTCCACGATCCCTCCGGCGCCGGCTACCGCTTCCTGGCCGACCAGATCCTGGCGGTGGACGCCTTCAACCCGATGACCGCGGCGCGGCTGATCGAGCCCCTGGGCGGCTGGCGGCGCTATCGCCCCGAACTCGGCGCCCTGATGCGCGCCGAGTTGCAGCGCATCGTCGACACGCCGGGCCTGTCGAAGAACGTCTTCGAATTGGCCAGCCGTTCGCTCGACTAGAGCGGGCCCGCGGAAAAGTGTGAAGCGGTTTTCCGCCCGCAACCCGCTCTAACGCTCAGGAATCGATCACGTTTATGATTTTGGATTGATTCAATCCAAAATCATCGTGATCTGAGCGCCCCGGCCGCACCCGAGCAGCTTATCCAGCCGCTTCCGGCGCGTGCTGAGCCGCCGAGGCGTGCAGCGTTTCGTGCCAGACCTCGCGGAAGACCTGACTATCGCGCAGCAGGTCCCGCAGGCTCCCCCGCGCGACGATCTGGCCCTGGTCCAACAGCAGGATCTCATCGGCATGGCGGTACGCCTCCAGCCGGTGCGACACCGCCAGGACGGTGTGCTCGCCCGACTCGAACAGGCGGCGCCAGAAGGTATGTTCGGTCCTGACGTCCAGCGCGCTGGAGGCGTCGTCGAACACCACCAGTTGCGGCGCGCGCGCAAACATCCGCGCCGCCGCGGATCGCTGCACCTGGCCGCCGGAGAGGGTGACGCCGCGTGTCCCCACCGGAGTTTCCAGGCCCGCGCCCAGGTGTTCGACATCCTCTTCCAGCACGGCCAGCCGCACGGCCCGCTCCAGGCCGCCCGGCGGCGTTTCCAGGCCCATCAGGATGTTGTCGGCCAGGCTTTCGGTGAACAGCCGGGGCGACTGGGCGGTGTAGGCGCAGCGCGGCGGGGTCATGAAGGTCGCCGGATCGTCTATTGGCGTTCCGTTCCACAACATCTCGCCGTCTTGGGTCGGCAGCAGGCCGACCACCGCCTTGAGCAGGGTCGACTTGCCTGACCCGACCCGGCCGGTCACCACGGTGACCGCGCCTCGGCGCAAGGTGAAGTCGATGTCACGCACGCCCCGACCGGAAGAGGGGTGAAGACAGGTCAGCCGGCGCACCTCCAGCGCCTCGAGCCGCGGGGTCGCGGGGACGGCCCGCGGCGCGGTGGGCGCGGCGGCGGTGATCACGGCGTCCGGCGCGTCGTCCAGCAGGGTGGTGATGCGCATGAAGGCCACGTCGGCGGTCCGCTTGCGCGCCAGGAGCCGGCCGAGCCAGCGCGGCGCGGAGGTGGCCGCCCCGACATAGGCCGCAAACAGCGTGAAGTCGCCGACCGTGAAGCGCCCGTCGCGCATGGCGCTCGCCGCCAGCAGCAGCACCAGGCCCAGGGCGAGGTTGGACGTGCCGACGCCGAAGGTGTCCAGCAAGGTGACATAGATGCGGTAGCGCACCGCCGTGCGTCGGCGCACATCGTTGAGGGCTTCCAGACGGCCAAGCACCCGCGGCTCGGCGGCCGCGACGCGGATCGCCTGGACGGCGGTGAACATCTCGCCGACGAAGGAGGTGACCCGGGCCTCGGCCTCGCGGGCGACGCGGCTGTACTTGTGGATGCCGGCGGTGATCCGCTGGGTGACCGCCACCACCAACAGCATCGGCGCGATGACCGCGAAGGTGACCAATCGGTCGATGCGCCACATGATCGCCAGCGCCAGCACAGCGAACAGCGCCTGGCCGAAGGTGTCGGCCCAGCCCTCCATGAAGCTCAGGGTCTCGTTGACGTCGTCGCGGAAGCGGCTGAGCGCCTCGCCGGCGGTGCCGACCGGCCGCCGCGGCCCGCGCGCGAACATCAGCCAGCCCAGGAGGTTGGTCCGCAGCATCATCCGCGAGAGGGCGGTGAACCACTGGAAGGTCCAGACGGCGAAATAGAAGGCGATGAGCGGCGCGATCTGGGCCGCGAACCAGAGGGCGACCAGGCTCCAGACGTTCAGCCCGGCGGGGTGGCGGCCGGTCAGGGTGTCGAAGATGCGCCGCTGGATCAGGCCGGGCACGAGCGGCAGGGCGTAGAAGACGCCGTAAAGACCCATGCCGAGCAGAAACAGGCGCGGCCGCGTCATGGCGATCCGCCAGGTCTGTGCGAATGCGACCTGGCGCGGCGGCGGCGGCGGCGGCGGCGCGAGTTCGGCCTCGGCCGGCGCGCCGAATCCTCCTTCGCTCCTGTCGGAGCTTCGGACGCGGTCCGCGTTTCGATCGGAGCTCTCGCTGGGAGGGCTCGTCCGCCGTAGCCTTTGGCGAAGGCGGATCATGCCAACGCCTCCTCGACGCCGCTGCGCAGCAGGTTGGCGAACACCGAATCCGGGTCGGCTTCCAGCGCCGCGCGCGCGCCGGTCTCCAGTACGTGGCCGCTGTCGAGGATGGCGATGCGATCGGCCCGGCCGACGGTGGAGAGCTTGTGGGCGATGATGATGGCGGTCCGGCGCGTCCCACCGCCCGCCACCCCCAGCAGCTTGTCCAGCGCCCGCTCGATCAGCTTGTCCGACGCCGGGTCGAGCCGGGACGAGGCTTCGTCAAGCACCACCAGCCCCGGGTCCTTCAGGAACACCCTGGCGAAGGCCAGCAGCTGCGCCTCGCCGGCCGAAAGCCCGCCGCCGGCGACCAGCACCGTCTGCAGCCCTTGCGGCTGGCGCGCCAGCCAGTCGCCGAGGCCGAGGTCGTTCAGCACCTCGACGATCCGCGCGTCGTCGATCGTCGGGTCGAACAGGGTGGCGTTGTCGCGCACCGAGGCGTCGAACAGCTGCACCTCCTGCGTCACCAGGCCGATGCGGCCGCGCAGCTCGGCCAGCGTCGCCTCGCGGATATCCTCGCCGTCGAGGGTGATGCGCCCACGCACCGGATCGTAGAGACGGAAGAGCAGCCGGGTGAGCGTGGTCTTGCCGCTGCCGGTGCGGCCAAGCAGACCCAGCACCTTGCCTGGCTCGAGCGCGATGGAGATGTCGCCGAGCACCGGCGCGTCGGCCCGGTAGGCGAAGCTGAC
>DASYAQ010000082.1:0-11848 GCA_036501225.1 Caulobacteraceae bacterium
CGCTGGCGCGCGTGGAGATGTCGGGTCTGGCCGACCGCGGCGTCCTGGAAATGTCGGGCGGCGAGCGGGCGCGGGTGCTGCTGGCCCGGCTGCTCGCCACCCGCGCGCCGCTGCTGGTGGCGGACGAACCGGTGGCCGGGCTGGACGTCGAGGCGCAGTTCCACACCCTGGACCTGCTGCGCGAGGAGGCCAGGGCCGGCCGCGCCGTGATCGTCACCCTGCACGACCTGACCCTGGCTGCGCGGGCCTGCGACCGGGTGGTGGTGATCGATCACGGCCGCATCGTCGCCGACGGGTCGGTCGCCGAGGTGCTGACGCCGGCCTGCCTGGCCGAGGTCTTTGGCCTCGCCGGCGCGCTGGTGGAGACGGACGCGGGCCCCGTGCTGGCGGCCCGGCGACGATGACTGCATGAACGTGATCGATTCCTAAGAGTTAGAGCGGGTTGCGGGCGGAAAACCGCTTCACACTTTTCCGCGGGCCTGCTCTAGTTTACCGCAGAGAACGCGGAGGTTGCGCAGAGGACGCAAAGATTCAGCGTCCTGAGGGCCGCGTAGCGGCCAACGATGGTATCTCGGACGCTACGCTTCGCTCCGCGAACTCTGCGCACTCTCTGCGGTAATCCTTTAGCGGCTTCCCGGCGCTCTAACGCTCCCTCGAATCCGAGAAAACCCTAGAACTTGAACTGGGTGTAGATGCCGACCTCGTTGAAGCCGCCGGAGGTGTGCAGCACGCCATTCGAGGTCGGCGCCAGCACCGTGGTGCCGTCGCTGTAACCGCCGGTCGGCGCATGGGCGATATCCTCGTGCTTGTAGACCAGCGCGATGTCGACGGTCTTCACCGGCTCATAGCTGACGCCGATATTGTAGTAGTTGTACCGCTCGTCGCGGGCGAGCTTCATGCTGGGGTCCAGCCCGTCATAGCGGCCGAACACCGCCCATTGCGGGGTGACGTTATACGAGCCGAACACCGACCAGCCCTGCGCCTGGTCCGGGGTCAGCTTCGGCACGACCTTCCAGTCGGTGGCGTTGAAGTACTCCACCCCGGCGCGGATCTGGCTGTTGGTATAGGCCAGCAGCACATCGTAGCGGGTCGCGGTCTGCGGCGCCGGCGGCGCAGTCGGCGGCGCGGTCTGGATGTCGTTGGCGAGCTTGCCCCAATAGCCGCCGCCGGCCAGCACGAAGCCGTGCCAGTTGAAGTTGGCGCGGGCTTCCACGTCCATCTGTTCCGAGCGGGTCGGGTTCTTGTAGCCGGCGCCGTCGACCACCGAGACCGAGTAGTCGAACAGGCCCTTGCCGAGATCGCCGTGGGCGTTGACGCCCCAGTCCGACGAGTTGCCGAACTTGTTCTGGTCGATCATCACCTTGTCGATGTAGCGGTAGCCATAGAGATCCTCGACGAAGGGGATCCAGGGGGTCTTCTCCGCGCCGCCCTGGATGATGAACTCGTCGGCGTACTTGGCCTGGACATAGGCGTACTTGATGGCTTCCGATCCCATCAGCGTGCCGCTACCGAAGGTCCCGCCATTCAGGATGATGCCGTTCGGCGCGAAGTCGATGGTCAGGTTGGCCGAATAGATCGGGCTGAACTGATGGTCGATGATCAGATAGGCGCGCTTGATGTCGACGCCCGTGCCGTTGATCTTGTTGGGCGTCGGCGTCTGGCTGATGTTGGACAGGTCGGTATAGACGGTGGCGCCGACCCTGGTGCCGTCGGTCCAGCTCGACTTCGGCTTGACGGCGGAAACGGCGGTCTGCACGTCTGTTGGAATGGTCTGGATCTGCGCCTGCAGTTCGCCGCGGGTCGCCTGGGCGTCGGCCTCGGCGGCGTCGGCCTTGGCCTCGGCGGCCTGGGCGCGGGCTTCGTCGGCCTGGCGCGCGGCGGTTTCGTCGTTCAGCCGGTTCTCCAGCGTGCTCACCGCGGCGGTCAGGCTCTCGATCTTGTCCTGGGTCACCGTGTCCACCCCGGCGCTCGCCGCCGCGTGATGGTGTCTGGGCGCGGCCTGGGCGGTCGCGCCGATCGCACCGGCGAACAGCACGCCGAGCGCCGCGCCGCTGAGCAGCGCGCATCTTTTCTGCATAGGTCCGATCCTTGTTCCCCAACCCCGATCGGTCGATCAGGCCGGACCCGCTTAGCTTTCGAGGATGACGCTAACGCAACGCTTCTGCGACGATTTTGTTACTGGATGTGACGCGTTCGGAGGTGTGGCCGAAAGCCCACACGTATATAGTCCGTAGTCGGACTATATCAGGGCGCTGGATTGACGATCGGGGCCGCGGCCAGGGTCGGGGTCACGCTGGCGACCCGGCCGCCATAGACATAACCGCCCCGTTTCAGGTCCTCGGCCAGGTGCAGGGTCGTGACGCCGCCGTTCAGCCGCGCCCGATAGACCTCTGCCGCCTCCATCACCCGCATGACGTAGTTGCGGGTCTCGGAAAAGGGGATGCACTCGATGAAATCGACCGGATCGACGCTCGACGAACGCGGATCGCCGCAATAGCCGACCCATTCGGCCGGCCGCCCGGGTCCGGCGTTGTAGGCCGCGGTGGCCAGGACGTAGGAGCCGCCGAAATTGTCGATCAGATTGCCGATGTAGTACGAGCCCAGGCGCATATTGTAATCGGGGTCGTCCAGCATGCCCGCGCGGTAGGGCTCGCCGATCTTGCGGGCCAGCGCCTCGGCGGTGCCTGGCATCAGCTGCATCATGCCGCGCGCGCCGACGTTCGAGCGCAGGATCGGGTCGAAATTGCTTTCCTGGCGGGTGAGGCTGAAGACGATGGCCGACTCGCCAGAGCCGGGGAACAGCGGCGAGGTGCGCACCGGATAGCCGCGCTCGGGCAGGATGACGCCATGCTGGGCCGCGGCGCGAACCACGCGCATGGACAGGTCCTGGTCGCCGTAATTGCGCGCCAGATCGACCAGCAGCACATATTCCTCGGGCGTCGGCATGTCCTCGGCGGCGGCGAGTACAAAGGCGCGGTAGAGGTCGTGGTCGTCCAGGCTGGCCAGGATGCGGGTGGCGCGAATCACGTCGCGGCCCTCGAACCGCGCCGCCGCCGCCGTGCCCGGGACCGGGTCGCGGCCGAGATTGATCTGCTGCAGGCCGGCCTTTTCCGCCGCCAGCTGGCCGTAGAAGGTGGTGTAGTGACGGCCGCCCTCGACATAGAAGGCCATGGCCTGCACCTGATCGCCCTCGGCCTCGGCGGCGCGGCCGCGCCAGTAGAGCGCCCGGGCCTGGCTGATCGGGGTGGAGCTGGCCTTCTGGATGTTGGCGAAATGGGCGTCGGCGACGGCCGGCTGATGCAGCTTCGAGAGCGCCAGCCAGCCGGCGTAGAATTCCGCCTCGGTATAGTCGACGCCGGCGGCCAGGCCGCTCTTGTCGGCGAGCGCGTAGGCCGAGCGATAGTCGCCGTTCTTCAGCGCGTAGTTGATCAGCTGCTTGCGCAGGGTCCAGACGCGGCTGGCCGCCTCGTCGCAGGGCATGGTCTGCGGAAAACGGCCGACCAGGGCCAGCGCCGAGCTGTCCATGTCGTGCTCGTGCAGATAGCGCGCGCGTTCGACCGCCAGCCCCGGCTGGCCGGCGGCCGAGGGCGGCACCGAATCGGCCAGTTCCATGGCGTTGCGGGCGTTGGAGCGCAGCGCCATCCGCGCCTGCGCGGCGGCCTGCTGGTCCGGGGGCAGCAAGGCCAGCATGTCGTGCACGGCCGGCCCCTGCGCCCCGTAGAGCAGGGTGTCGGCGCGCTGGATATGGTCGTCGACGGTGAGAAAGCTCCCGAACCGGGTCAGCATGCTCCGCTGCACATCGGCCTCGAAGATCTGGGTGCGCCACCAATGCCGGATCAGGGCCTGGGCGTCGGTCGTGCGCCCCATCTGCTGCTCGGCGCTGGCCAGCGCCATGGCCCCTTGCGCCGAGGTGGGATCCGCGCCGCCGAACCAGGCGACCACCTGGGCGGGCGGCAGGCCCGAAGTGTCGAGCGCCTTTTCCGCGACGGTCTGGCGCCGCGCCGGACGCGGCCAGCCGACCAGATCGCGGCGGGCTTGGTCGAGCTCGAAGAAGGCCAGCTGTTCGCCCGATGCGTCGACCATGGCCCAGAGTACGATCTTGCGCGCCACCGGGTCGGTGATCTGTTGCATCGTCGCCTGGGCCGCGCCGGAATCGCCGCGCCGGGCCGAGGTGAGGGCGCTCTCCAGCGCCTGGCGGTCGTTGTCCGACAGATAGGTCGATGAACCGACCGACGGAAAGCTGACCAGGGGCAGCGGCATGCTGGGCGTCGATGTCGGGCCAACCGATTGCGCCAGGGGCCCCGACGCGACCGGCGCGGTCAGCGGCGTCGTCGACTGGGCGGCTTGAGCCGGCGTCGGCCGAACCGGCTGGGCCGGTCCCGACAGCATCTGGATCGGCCGCGCCGTCGGGACGATCGGCGTCAGGGTCTGGGCGCCGGCGCCCGAGCAGACGAGCGCGACGCACGCCGTAGCCATCAGGGCGCGACGGATCGACAAGGACTGCACCACCTTCTCTGTTCGCCCCTTTTGAGCCCACTGGTTGCGGCCGGCGCGCTCGCGGCCATATTGTCCGGCGAATCACCTGCTGCAACCCTAGTGGCCTTAATTCACGGCATTTTGCGGACCTCCCATGCGCCAACCTCGTTTCCACGGCGTTCTTCCAGCCTTGATCACGCCGTTTCGCGACGGCGCGGTCGACGAGGAGGCCTTTATTCGCCTGATCGAGCGGCAGATCGCCGGCGGCGTGCACGGGCTGGTGCCAGCCGGCACCACGGGGGAATCGGCCACGCTCAGCCACGATGAGCACCGCCGCGTCGTCGAGCTGTGCGTCAGGACCGCGACCGGCCGGGTTCCGGTGATCGCCGGCGCCGGCTCCAACTCGACCGCGGAAGCCATCGAACTGACGCGTCACGCCAAGGCGGTCGGCGCCGATGCGGTCCTGATGGTCACCGGCTACTATAATCGGCCCAGTCAGGAAGGCGTCTACCGCCACTACGCCGCCGTCGACGCCGCCGTCGACATGCCGGTGCTGGTCTACAATGTTCCAGGGCGCGCCATTGTCGACGTCTCCAACGAAACGCTGGAGCGGCTGGCCAGGCTGCGCAACATCGTCGGGATCAAGGACGCCACCGCCGACGTCTCGCGGGTGAGCGGTCAGCGGCTGACGTGCGGCGATGACTGGGTTCTGCTGTCCGGCGACGATCCCACCGCGCTCGGCTATATCGCCCACGGCGGCCACGGCTGCATCTCGGTGACCGCCAACGTGGCGCCCGCGGCCTGCGCCACCTTTTTCAACGCCTGCCTGGCCGGCGACTTCGCCACCGCCAGAACCCTGCAGGATCGTCTGATCCGCCTGCACAAGGCGCTCTTCCTCGACGCCTCGCCGGCGCCGACCAAGTTCGCGCTGGCCCAGCTGGGCCTGTGCGCCGAAGACGCGCGCCTGCCGATCGCCCCCTGCGCCGAGGCCGTGAAGCCGGCCATACTGGACGCGATGCGCGACGCCGGCCTGACCGTATGACCGGCAAGCTGATCGCCGAGAACCGGCGTGCGCGCTACGACTATTTCCTCGAGGAGACCTTCGAGGCCGGCCTGGCGCTCACCGGCACCGAGGTCAAGGCGCTGCGCGAAGGCCGGGCCAATATCGCCGAATCCTACGCCGCCACCGAGGGACGCGAGATCGTGCTCGTCAACGCCAACATCCCCGAATACGGACCGGCCAACCGTTTCAACCACGCGCCGCGGCGGCCGCGCAAACTCCTGCTGCACCGCAAGGAGATCGACCGGCTGCTGGGCGCCGTGCAGCGCGAAGGCTGCACGCTCATCCCGACGCGGCTCTATTTCAACGACCGCGGCATGGTGAAGCTGCAGCTGGCCATCGCCAAGGGCAAGAAGATGCACGACAAGCGCAGCACCGAGGCCGAACGCGACTGGAAGCGCGAACAGGGCCGCCTGATGCGCGACCGGGGCTGACGAACCCCTAATTGCCGCCGCTGGGCGTGCTCGACACCGTATTCGAAGACATCATCGAGGAGTCGGTCGACGAGGCCGCATTGCCCATCTCGGGCGCCGAACTGGCGGCGGGCATCGCCGTCGTGCTCGAATCGGCCGCGGTGCTGTCGGTATTGTTGGCGGGGCGCGAGCAACCGGCCAGGGCCAAGCCGGCCATGGCTACCAGGATGGCGACGGTCGAGACGATCGGGGCGCGGCGCGCCGCGGTTTTTGGCAAGGACATGCGAGTCTCCGGCTGAATCAGCCAAAAACCCCTGGCGTCGCATCCTGTTCCAAGCGCTAAGCTTGTCCAGGGGCCGATGGAGAGGCTGGATGATGGTTCGATGGGCATACGGATCGGCGGCGGCGCTCGGCGCGGCGCTCATGGCGTGTGGGGCGACGGCCGCGCCGGCGGGGCCGGTGCTGCACATCTCCTCGCATCTGGCCAAGGCCGCGCGGGTGTCGGTCGATGGCCATGCCGCGGTGACGGCCCCAGGCGATGGCTCGGTCAACACGCCGTCGGCGGCGGGCAGGCACAGCCTGAAAGTCACCAGCCCCGGCGGCGTCGCCTATACCGGGACGCTGACCCTGGCGCCGGCGAGCCTGATGCATTGGCATGGCCGCGACTACTGGTGCGTCAATCTGTTGAAGGACCGGCTGGAGCCCTATTCCCACGACGAATGCCAGGAAGAGGTGACCGACGCCGGCTGACGTCCTTAGCCGATCGCCAGTTCGGCCTTCGCCGCCTCGAACACCGCCTCGAACATGGCCGGGGTCAGTCGCCCGGTGTTCGTGTTCAGCCGCGAGCAGTGATAGGAGTTGATCACGGTCAGACCCGCCGCTTCGGTGCGCGCGCCGTGGCCGCTCGTCCCCGCCGACGCCTTCAGACCCAGGGCTCGCATCAGATTGCGCCGCGCCACGTCGCCGAGGGTGACGACGGCCTTCAGGCGGGGCAGGGCGGCGATCTGGGCGCTGAGAAACGGGCGGCAGGTCGCTTCTTCGCTGGTTTCCGGCTTGTTGCCGGGCGGGGCGCAGCGGACCGCGTTGGTGATCATGCAGTCAATCAGCCTGAGCCCGTCGTCGGGCCGCGCCGCATAGCGCCCGGTGGCGAAGCCCAGCTTGATCAGGGTCTCGTAGAGCAGCACGCCGGCGAAATCGCCGGTGAACGGGCGGCCGGTGCGGTTGGCGCCCGTGCGGCCGGGGGCCAGGCCGACGATCAGCAGCCGGGCGTCCGGATCGCCGAACGAGGGCGCGGGCCCGTTCCACCAGTCCGGATGCTGGTCCTGATTCAGCCGGCGATAGGCGACCAGCCTCGGGCAGAGCGGGCAGTCCCGTGGCGGCTCGGGGCTCAAGCCTCGGCGTCCGCCTCGCGCTGGGCCGGGGCCGGCGTTTCGCCCTGGATGAAACGCGGCAGGTGCGGGCGGGCGGGGCGGCCGATGATGGTGGCGAGATCCTGCAGATCGACAAAGCTGTCGGCCTGGCGGCGCAGGTCGTCGGAGGCCATGGGCGGCTGCGATTTCACGGTCGAGACCACGGTCACGCGCACGCCCTTCGACTGCACCGTCTGCACCAGCTTGCGGAAGTCGCCGTCGCCGGAAAACAGCACCACGTGGTCCACGTGCGGCGCGATCTCCATCATATCCACGGCGATCTCGACATCCATGTCGCCGCGCCAGCGCTTGCGCCCCTGGCTGTCGGTGTATTCGCGCGCCGTCTTGGTCACCAGGGAATAGCCGTTGTAGTCCAGCCAGTCGACCAGCGGCCGGATGGGCGAGTAGTCCTCATTCTCGACCAGGGCGGTGTAGTAGTAGGCGCGGGTGAGCAGGCCGCGGGTGCGGAATTCCGCCAGCAGCTTCTTGTAGTCGATATCGAAGCCGAGGCTCTTGGCGGCCGAATAGAGGTTGGCGCCGTCGATAAAGAGGGCGATGCGGTCGTTTGGGTAAAATGTCATGATTTCAAATGCCTTATTGAAATGTTCGACGACGCCGTCCTGATCGCTCTGGGGAGTAGCCTGGCTGGGAGGTTTGCCTCGCGCGAAGCCTTGCTGCAGGCGGCGCTGGACGATTTTCCAGCCGCCGGGCTCGAGCTCGTGAAGCGATCTGGGTGGTGGCGCTCGGCCTCCTGGCCTGACCCTGGAATGCCTGACTACCTCAATGGTCTGGCTCTTGTCGAGACGGCGCTGTCGCCGCGGCGGACCCTGGCGGCGCTACGCCGCATCGAGGCCGCGTTCGGCCGCCGCCGCGGCGCGTCGAATGCTCCGCGCACGCTCGATCTGGACCTCATCGCGCATGGCCGCCTGGTGCTGGACGAGCCGGACCTGACCCTGCCGCACCCGCGCGCCCACGAGCGGTTGTTCGTCATGGGCCCGCTGGCCGAGATCGCCCCAGAATGGCTCCATCCCCTGCTGGGCGAGACGGCGGCGGAGCTGGCGCGAAAAGTCTCGGTCGGCGTCGACGCGCGGCCGTTGGTCCCGTGACGGGATGTTCAGCCCTTCCGGGCAGTCGAGCCGAGGGCCTTGTCTGGCGCCGCAACGCGGGCCGGGCGGGTCTTCGCTTTGGTCTTCTGGCGCTGGGTGATCTCGCTGGCGCGGAACCTGGCGATGCGTTGGATCAATCGCACCGGAACCGGCTGCGAAAGCGGAAAGCGGATCGTGCCCTTGCGGACCTCGTAGGGCGCGAGGTCCCGCTTGAACGCCGCGACGACGGGACCGGCGGCGGGATAGAGGCTGTAGTGCGCGCTCCAGCCGGCGAAATAGACCACGATCGCGCCATGAAGTTTGTAGGCGGGAATCTTGTAGGAGATCACCTCTTCGGCTCCGGGCACGGCCTTGCGAATGGCGCCGCGCACCCTGTCGAGCCGCGCCCGCACCGCCTCGGGCTGCGCGGCGATGTAGTCGTCGACGGACTTGAAACCGCTATTCGCCATGGTGTCCCCGCCTGATTGTCCGTCCGACCGCGAAGCTCATTGTGGCCGTCCGGTGCTCGCATGCTTGGCGACCGCCCGGAAAGCGATGCGGATTCATTCCAAGGACGCTCGGCTTGCGCAAGAGCCGACATTCGGCCGGTCGTCGGATTTCGCGGGCGCCGAAACTATGCAGAAATCCGTCGGCTCAGCTGGCTTGAGCTTAACTAAATGGCGCTTATTTTCAGTATAGCGGGCCGAGGCGCCCCGCGCCGTTTCTCGCGCGAAGCCCGGCGCGGGCGGTTTGCCGCGTTGCAAAAACGGCCATCAGTCTCTATTCTATGGGGCTTCCATCCCCGTTCGAGAGACTCCATGGCCCGCGTTACCGTCGAAGATTGCGTCGAGAGAGTTCCCAACCGCTTCAACCTCGTCCTGCTGGCCGCGCACCGCGCCCGGGCGGTCTCGGCCGGCGCGCCCTTGATGGTCGACCGCGACAACGACAAGAACCCGGTGGTCGCGCTGCGCGAAATCGCCGATGACGTGGTGGATTCCGACGCCCTGCGCGAAGGTCTGATCGTCAGCCTGCAGCGGGTCGACGAGCACTCGGACGCCGAGGAAGAGGCCGAAACGCTGGCCCTGCTGGCCGATCCCCAGCACCAGCACATGAGCGAGCAGGAACTGGTCCGCGCCCTGCAAAGCGACCGCGACGGTGGTCAAGAGGAGCGGTACTGAGCCCCCCGGGCGCAGAAACGCTTCCCTTAGCGACGGTCGAACCCGCCGCCGAACCCCCAGGCGCGCCGAAGGCCAAGGGCCGCCCGCCCAAGTCCCTGCTGCGTCAGTACGAGCTGATCGAGAAGGTCAAGAGCTACGACCCCACCGCCGATGAGGGGCTGCTCAACCGCGCCTATGTCTACGCCATGCGCATGCACGGGTCGCAGACCCGCGCCTCGGGCGACCCCTATTTCGCTCATCCGATCGAGGTCGCCGGCATCCTGACCGAGTATCGGCTGGACACCGCCTCGATCGTCACCGCGCTCTTGCACGACGTCATCGAGGACACGCCGGTCAGCCGCGAGGACATCGAGGGCCTGTTCGGCGCCGAAATCGCCGAGCTGGTCGAAGGGGTGACCAAGCTGTCGCGGCTGGAGCTGACCGCCGGCGAGCACACCCGCCAGGCCGAGAACCTGCGCAAATTCATCCTGGCCATCTCCAAGGACGTACGCGTCCTGATGGTCAAGCTGGCAGACCGGCTGCACAACATGCGCACCCTCAGCTTCATCCCCGAGCCGGCGCGGCGTGAGCGCATCGCGCGCGAAACCATCGACATCTACGCCCCGCTGGCCCGTTCGATCGGCTGTCATCGCATCTGCACCGAGCTCGAGGAGCTGGCCTTCCTGCACCTCAACCCAATCGCGCGCGACGCCATCGTGCGGCGGCTGGAAACCCTGCGCGGCAGCCAGGGCGAGGCGGTTGCGGTGGTCTCGGGCGAAATCGCCGCCAAGCTGGAGGGCCTGCCGGCGCGGGTCTATGGCCGTGAAAAGCATCCCTATTCGATCTGGCGCAAGCTGCAGCGCAAGTCGATCAGCTTCTACCAGCTGTCCGACATCTACGCCTTCCGCGTCATTCTCGACACCGAGGAGGACTGCTATCGCGCGCTGGGCGTCATCCACCGCGCCTGGCCCTGCGTGCCCGAGCGGTTCAAGGATTTCATCTCCACGCCGAAGCGCAACAACTACCGCTCGATCCACACCACGGTGATGGGCCCGCGCGGCATGCGCATCGAGATGCAGATCCGCACCGAGGCGATGGATCGGGTCGCCGAGGACGGGGTCGCCGCCCACTGGCGCTACAAGGATACCTCTTACGGCTTCGACCCCGAGGCCATGGAGGCGGCCGGCGGCCGCGATCCGCTGGTCAACCTGCGCCACCTGGTCCAGGTGCTCGAACACGGCGGCGACGCCGAGGACCTGGTCGAGCACGCCAAGCTGGAGATGTTCGTCGACCAGGTGTTCGTGTTCACGCCCAAGGGCCGGCTGATCAGCCTGCCGCGCGGCGCCATGCCGCTCGATTTCGCCTATGCGGTCCATTCCGACGTCGGCGACACCACCGTCGGCGTCAAGATCAACGGTGAGCTTCGCCCCTTGCGCAACCCGCTGACCAACGGCGACGTGGTCGAGGTGATCCGGGGCGCGACGCCCATCGCGCATCCGGAATGGCGCTCGCTGGCCATCACCGGCCGCGCCCGCTCGGCCATCCGCCGTCACATCCGCCAGACCGAGAAGGAGGAGTTCGTCCGTCTCGGCCGCGCCTCCATCGACCAGACGCTGGAGCGCGCCGGCAAGGCCCGCGCCGCCGTCTCGCTGCGCCCGGCGCTCGATCGCTTCGGGGTGGGCACGGAGGACGAGCTGTTCGACGCCATCGGCCGTGGCCGGGTGACGCCGGCCCAGGCGCTCGACGCGCTCTTTCCCGGCATGAAGGAGAGCGAAAAGGCCTCCGCCGCCGCGCGCCGGCGGATCGAGGACGGGGTGGGCGCCCGGCTCTATGTGCGTGGCGGCGGGCTGACCCCGGGGGTTTCGCTGCATTTCGGCGCGTGCTGCAGTCCGGTGCCCGGCGACCGCATCGTCGGCATTCTCGATCCCGCCGGCTCAGGCCTGACGGTGCATGCGATCGACTGTTCGCGGCTGGCGGAGTTCGAGGACCGCGACGACCTCTGGCGCGACCTGCAATGGACGGCTCAGGCCGAGGCCAACACCGTCACCCAGACCCGGCTGACCGCGACCATCCGCAACGCGCCGGGCGTACTCGGCCAGACCTGCACCATCATCGGCGAGGCCGGCGGCAACATCGTCGGCCTGCACATGGACAAGCGGCAGTCGGACTTCTTCGACGTCGACATCGACCTGGAGGTCCGCGACGCCCGCCACCTGACCAATATCGCGGCTGCGCTCCGCGCGTGCCC